>JAQXFQ010000166.1 GCA_029005175.1 Bacillota bacterium | reverse complement strand
GGGTCCTCTTGGCGGGGTCAAGGGGCAGCGCCCATTGTGGGGGCGTGGGGGCAAAGCCACCACAAAACCAAAGTGCAAGAAAAACCAGCAATAGGAAACAATGCGAAGCTCGCGGAAAACTAACGAGAAAATCGAAGATTTGCGAGTGGACGTTACGCAGATAAATTATAATTTACAAAAATCCGCCCGAAAATAATAGTTTACACTTTTCCGGGCGGATTTATTATTTGAACTGATTCAATTTTTCATTATACTCATAGCCGATGCCCGACAGACGCGCAATTATATCGCTCTTGTCGGCTCCCGTGTCGTCACAGAGTGCGTCAAGTGAATTATATTTATCTCTCAGCTGAGTATTTATCACGCTGAGCAGCATGAAATTATCCTGCGGCAGTTCCATTTGCAAAGTCTCCCTTCAATTTACCTTTTGCGTCCTGCGTCTGCTCCTTGCGGCAGGCTTTGATTTTTCAGCAGACGGCTCAGATTCGGGAGCAGGTTCTGCGGCAATTTCTTCAGGCTCAGAGGGTTCTTCTGAATTCTCAGACTTTTCAGCCTCCTCCGCAGCTTCAGCTTTTTCTGAAGGCTCTTCATCATCGCCCTCGTCGAAATCATCGTCGTCATCAATTATAACATCGTCGGGGATTGCGTGATATATTATTCTGTCCTCATTTGCATCATCGTCATCCTCGTCCTCGCTGTAATCGTAGTCGATAAGCATTTCCTGAGCGTTAAGCTCTGCGCCCTCAATCTTGTGATACATGCCGTCACTGCCCAGTCTGCGCGCCTTGACGGTGTCGCTCCAATATACGTCTATGTCGCGCTTGACCTGCGCAAATACATCCTTATCTTCAATCGGGAAGAGCAGCTCAACGCGGTGGTCGAGATTTCGGGTCATCCAGTCGGCGGAGCTGAGATACATCTTCTGCTCGCCGCTCTCATCGCCGAATATATAAACCCGGCTGTGCTCCAGGAAGCGTCCGACAACCGAGCGAACCTCGATATTCTCGCTGAGATTGGGCACACCCGGGCGCAGGCAGCATATTCCGCGCACAAACAGACGTATCTTGACGCCTGCCGCGGCCGCCTTGAAAAGCTCACGGATTATGTCGGGGTCGGCGAGTGAGTTCATCTTGGCAAAAATTGCCGCAGGCTGACCTGCCTTAGCCTTTTTCTTCTCAGCGCGGATGAGATTTGTAAATGTAAGTCTGAGCGCGTGAGGAGCCATGATAAGCTTCTGCATGACAGGTGCCTTGAAATAGCCTGTTATCGAGTTGAAGAATACAGTTGCGTCCTCACCGAGCTGACGGTCAGCCGTGAGCAGCGAATAGTCGGTGTAAATTCGTGCGGTAACGTCGTTGTAATTGCCCGTACCGAGGTGCATGTAACGCTTTATTCCGTCAGCCTCTCTGCGCACTATAAGCGTGATCTTGGAGTGGGTTTTCAGACCGGCCACGCCGTATATAACGTGCGCGCCGATTCTGGAAAGACGCTCGCCGAATTCGATGTTGTTTTCCTCGTCAAATCTCGCCTTGACCTCGATGAGAGCCGTCACCTGCTTGCCCTTGTCTGCGGCACGCTCCAGCGCGGCGACTATCGGGCTGTGTCCCGACACGCGGTAAAGCGTCTGCTTGATTGCGAGAACGTCGGGATCGTCGGCGGCTTCATCCAGCAGGCGCACCACGGGGTCGAAGCTGTCATAGGGGTGGTACATCAGAATATCCTTGCGGCTTATCACGTCAAAAATACTCTCGTTTGTCTTTAACTCACTGCAGATTTTCGGAGTGTATTCCTTGTATTTCAAATGGTCGTAGCCGGGCAGTGAATAGAGCTGCTTCATGAGGAACGACAGATTTATCGGTCCGTTTATCTCATAAATATCGCGGCGTTCTATTTCCAGCTTTTTCTGGAGGAACTTGAGCAGCTTCGGGTGTGCGCCCTCAGCTATTTCAAGTCGTATCACCGAGCCGCGCTTGCGCTGCTTGAGCGAATTTTTGATTTCGCTGAGCAGGTCGATGGCCTCCTCCTCGTCAAAGGAAAGGTCGCCGTTTCGGGTAATGCGGTAGGGCACGCAGTCGATGACGTCATAGCCCGAAAACAGCTTGGCGATATTCATGCGCATAATTTCTTCAATAGGGATAAAGATGTAGCCGTATTCAGAGGGCAGCTTGATAAGACGCTGGAGATTGTCGGGCACCTGCACGGTGGCAAACACCGGCTTCTCATTGTCGCCGGCATCCAGCAGCACGCCTATGTTCAGGCTCTTGTTAAGTATAAGGGGGAAGGGGTGGCTGCGGTCAACAGCCAGCGGGGTAAGCACGGGGTAAATCGCATTGTCAAAAAGGCTCTCGCAGAACTTGACCTGATCCTCATTAAGCGCGTCGGCGTGTATAATTGAAATGCCGTTGGCGCGCAGCTCAGGCAGGATAGACTCGCGATAGATGGTGTACTCCGCCGAGCTAAGCTCATGCGCCCTTTCGCTTATTGCGATAAGCTGCTGCTTCGGGGTCATGCCGGCAGCGTCCACAGCGTCATACTTGGCGCGGAGCTGGTCGCGGATGGAAGCCACGCGAATCATAAAAAATTCGTCGAGGTTTGAGGTGACGATGGATAAAAATTTAATTCTTTCAAATACCGGGTTTTCCTCTGCCACAGCCTGCATCATACATCTGTGATTGAATTCAAGCCAGCTCAGCTCACGGTTGATGTAATGCTCGGGCAGAATATTTACGGATGCCATAATCTTACTCCTTTTCACAAAAGTGTTTTTTATATTTTACCATACTATATTAATTATATCATCTATATTACTCGATTGCAACAGATAATAACCATTTTTTTGGCTTAATTCGACAATTTTTTTGTTTTTTTATCGTGACTTTACACAAATTTAACATTAATGTTATGCGGGATAAATTCATTTGTTAATTTTCTGTAAACAAAGCACTAAAACACTACGTTTTTCTTTAATTTTATTATAAAATATCAAAATGTCTAAATGATATAATTTTGAAATAATGTAATAATAAGGAGGAAAAAAATGTTTCAAACAATTTTAAACACTATCATAGCTGTGGGCGGCGTTTTCGGCACAATATTTATGCTGTTTTACGCATACTGGTATCTTTACACAATTGTGAGCATAATAAAAAAGCCAAAAAAAGCTCCCGCCGCAAGTAAACAAAACGAATATGGCTACATAATCTGCGCCAGGAACGAAGAACCTGTTATAGCCGATCTGGTAAAAAGCATATTGGCGCAGAACTATCCTGCGGATAAAATGCATGTGTTCGTCATGGCTGACAACTGCACCGACAATACCGCCGAAGCCGCACGAGAGGCAGGCGCAACTGTGTACGAACGTTTTAATAAGGAAAAAGTGGGCAAGGGATACGCCATGCAGGAGCTTTTTGAGCATCTCAAGACAAATGAGGACGCAGCAAAATGCAAAGGCTATTTCGTTTTTGATGCAGACAATATACTCCATCCCGATTACACCGGTGCAATGAACGACACCATAGAAAACGGAGCCCGCATAGCTACGGGCTTGAGAAACACCAAAAACTGGGGGAGCAATTGGTTATCCGCATGCAATGGAATATACTTCCTCCGCGACAGCCTGCAGATGAACCGTTCACGTTCGATAATAGGGACAAGCTCCATTGTAACAGGTACAGGCTGGTATGTGGAAAAGTCTATAATTGATGCCGAAGGCGGATGGAATTACACCTTGATGTGTGAGGACGCTCAATTTTCCATAAGCCAGATATTAAAGGGCGAAAAAATAGTATTCTGCGAGGACGCGGAATTTTATGACGAACAGGTGACCACCCGGAAGCAGTCTGTCAAGCAGCGTTCCCGCTGGATAAAAGGCTCCACGGACATTGCCAATAAATATGGAAAGCAGATTTTCAAGTATATGTTTTCAAAAAAAATCACGCTCAGAAAGCTGCTCACCGGAATTGACTGCATATGCTTTTTTTTCGGACCAGGCTATGTAACTACCGCCGGCAGTATAACCTGTCTTATATCCATGATAGCGCTGATGCTCACACTAGCCCCGAGTCCCGCCATGTGGTTCATTCCTCTTTCGTTTGTATTCTCGCTCTATATGAATTTCTTCTTTTCCGCCACTCTGCCGGTTTTATTCAACCTTAAAAAAATATATCTGCCGACCGGCAAAAAAATTCAGGCCATTCTTCTCTTTCCGCTGTTTATGATAAGTTATATGTTCCTCTCTGTCAGAGTTATACTTCTGCGCCAAAAGGTAACATGGGAGCCTATCGTGCATAAAGAATCCTTTGATATGAGCAGACTGAAACAAAACGCGGATATACCGAATAAAAAAGCAGTCTGACAAAATATTCCCGACATTGCCGCTAAACAATGTCGGGAAATTTTTTTCTGCCTATGAATTAAAATCTGAACAGCTTGCGGATTGCGGAGCCTATGCCAGAGGATTGCTTTCTGACAGCCACAAGCATTGAAATGCCGGCAACGGTGCACTCGCCGCTGACTTTTTCAAGCACATCGGTGCCCGCCTTATCGCCGTTGATAAAGACCTCCCACTTGCCCTCCGGCAGAGCAAAGGTTTTATCCTCGCGGTTTGCGTTGTATATCACAAGAATATCGCTCTCGCCGCAAAGTGTATATGCCACCATATTCGGCTCGGCGCAATCAAGGAATTTCAGATTTTCGGCAACCTGCTCGGTCGTGGTAAATCTAAGCTCCTTGTGAGCCTTGCGGAAGGCTATCAAGCCCTTATAGTAATTAAATACGTCCTTATACTGAGCCTTGCGGTTCCAGTCTATGTTATTTACGCTGTCGGGCGAGCGGAAGCTGTTTTCGTCAAAGCCGCCTATTTCCTCGTTGTACTTGGTGCGCAGAAAGTCCTGACCGAACTGAATGAAAGGAATACCCTGCGCGGTGAATACGATTCCTGCCGCCAGCTTATCCATCTTAATGCGGGTTTTCTCGTCGTCCTCGGGATTTGAGGTGGCCAGCTTATCCCAGATAGTGAGGTTGTCGTGAGCCTCCACATAATTGACAGTCTGCGTGGGAGCAGCCGCCCACGCCGCGTTGGAGTAGCTGACCTTTTCCATGTCTATGCCGGGATAATCGGTGCAGCCCACCACGCCGAATTTAATATTTTCCTCAAAGTGCTCTGCGCCGCTTACAAAGCCCTTTTCGTCGAGATTAAAAACATGACCCTTGATGCCGTCGCGAATGTCGTCGCTGAATGCACCCACACCGGGATATTGCTTTGCGTTGCACTTGAGCGCGCGGAGTTCGTCGGGAATACCGCATTCGCCGCCTGTCCAGCCCTCACCGTATACTATAATGGTGGGGTCGATTTTTTTAAGCTCCGCGCTGATTTCGTTCATGGTGACGATGTCGTGAATTCCCATGAGGTCGAAGCGGAAGCCGTCGAGCATGTATTCAGATGCCCAATGGACTACGGAATCCACTATGTATTTTCTGCACATCGGGCGGTCGGAGGCTGTCTCGTTGTTGCAGGCCGAGCCGTCATAGAATGTACCGTCCTCGCGTGTGCGGTGATAATAGTGCGGCACGGTCATATTAAGGTATGAGCCTTCGGCAAACATTGTGTGATTGTAAACGACGTCCATAATAACGCGAATGCCGTTTTCGTGCAGAGCCTTGACCATCTGCTTGTACTCATTTACGCGAACCGCTCCGTCGTAGGGATTGGTGGAATACGAGCCCTCGGGCGCGTTGTAATTCAGCGGGTCGTAGCCCCAATTGAACTGCGGTCGGTCAGGCTTGGTTTCGTCCACGGTGTAGTAGTCGTATGACGGAAGAAGCTGCACATGTGTTACGCCAAGCTCCCTGAGGTGGTCAACGCCTGTCGGAGTGCCGTCGGGAAGCTTCTTGCCTGTTTCGGTGAAGGCGAGGAACTTGCCCGGATACCTGCTGTTTGAGCTGGGGTGATTGGAGAAATCGCGCACATGCGTTTCATAAACAACAGCGTCGGTGGGGTTGCATGAGCCGAATGTCGGGCGGGGAGTATCGCGGAAGCCCTCGGGGTCGGTCGCCTTGAGGTCGATAACCATGCCGCGCAGACCGTTTGCACCCACTGCCTTGGCATAGGGGTCAACAACGTCATTTGATTTTTCGTCAACCGTGACTGTATAGGTATAATACAAGCCGTTCTTGTCGCCGTCCATAGTGTAGATCCATGTGCCGTTCTCAGCCTGCTCCATGCTCACCGAGTCGATTTTGTTGTCGCCCAGACCCTCGCTGAAGGTATTGAGTACGACAGATGAGGCTGTAGGCGCCCACACACGGAACTCTGTCTTTTCAGGTGTATAAAGCGCGCCCAGCGCACCGTTGTAGTAATATTTTTCGTTAAATTCGTTAGTGTCAAAGATATTTGCCATTGGCATTAGCCTGCCCTTCTGTAATTTTTGAATTATTTTGTCATTTGCATAAGTCAGACCGCAGTCAAATATTTTTTATATAGTCTACAAGACCGTTACTGATAGCTTACACCAATGCGACTATTATACCATAATCTTTTGATTTTTTCTATAATATTTACAATAAATTTACTTAATTTATACATTAAATTGTGCACAAATTATGGTAAATTAATTTTAACAATTGGCACATAGCACGAAATAAAAAGCGACTGCTTGTGTAATTTGCGTTAAATTTTAATTCGTTACAAAAATAACGGTTTATTGATTAATTTATGATGGAAAATAATGAAAATTCAAAAAAATAAATGAAAAATAGATGAAATCGCAAGATTTCGTGAGATATTTGAAAATAAACATTTAAAACAGTCCGATAACTGTACTTGAAAGTCAAATGAACTCGTGCTATAATCATAGCAACATTAAAAATGATGTTTTGAATGTGAGGGTGATTTATTTGAAGAAAAAAGAAACCCGGTGGGACGTTATCGACTTCGACAGCATACGCCCGGCATTTACCGCTACGGGAGGCTTGGTGCTCTCGCAGGTGGTGGAGATAACAGGCGTGGGCAGCTCCACTATACAAAACTGGATAAAGCGCGGCTGGATACCCTCGCCCGTCGATAAAAAATACGGCGAGCGTCAGGTGGCGCGAATATTGATAGTGGATATGCTGCGCAAATCAATGCAGCTAGAAAAAATAGTGCGTCTGATGGAGTGCGTCAACGGCAACGTCGAGGATCAGTCCGACGACATAATCAAAGACGCGGATTTATATACATACATCTATAGGATAATTCAAAAAATAAAGCCTGTGGAGAAATTCACGCTCGACAGGATAGATGAAATTATATCAGAAGAGATAAACGATTACAACGGTCCGGGTGAAAATTATACAGGCAGCGTAAGCAACACGGCTCAACGACTGCATGAAGCACTCAGAATTATCATAATGACTTATATAAGCAGTGAGCTTCGTAAACGTGCGGAATACGAGCTTGACCGGATGTAAAGGGAAAGTCCAAGATTTTTTTAATGGACATCAAATCAAAAGAGTATGAATAGAAGGATAGGCTTTTTCAGAAAATTCAAGAGTATTTTTTAAGAGTATTGTAAAGGTAAGAGTATTTTAAAGGCTTTGCTTTGATGGGAAAGATTTATCAAAAATGATAGGAAACAGGTGTATTTGTTTCGGCTCGTGGATGGGGAACGAGCCTATTAATGAAATAATATAAAATCGAAAATCTAACATTAATATATTCCGACAGGAGGTAAGTTTTTATGAAAGAATGGTTCATGTCTGACCCGCTGAGGGCGGTACTGCTGCTGGTTGCGGTGCCCTCCACGCTGATAATGCTTATTCAGACCATTCTGGTGTTTATCGGCATGGCCGGCGGCGACGCTGATGTGGACGTACCCGCCGACAACGGCATAGACGGCGTATTCGGCGACAATTCACCCGAAGTCAGCAACATGGACATAGGTGACACGGGGCTAAGGCTCTTCACCGTCCGAGGCATAGTCGCGTTCTTCGCGGTCGGCGGCTGGGCGGGACTTTCGGCCTATTCGCTCACAAGCAGCGCAATCGCCGCACTGGTCACCGCTCTGATATTCGGCACGCTCGCGCTGCTGCTGGTTGCGTGGTTCTTCAAGTGGGCGGCTTCGCTCAATGCAAACGGCGTGATGAATGTTGACAGCGCAGTCGGCAAAATCGGCGAGGTCTACATCACGATTCCCGCCAATATGTCGGGCACAGGCAAGGTAAACGTCATCATTCAGCAGCGACTGAGTGAAATGGACGCTGTGACAAGCTGCGACCGCCCGCTGAAATACGGCGAGCGCGTCAAGGTGACAGGCATCAGCATGGGCAACACGCTTATAGTCGAACCGATTTCTTAAAAATTATTGCCAAATAAACCTCTGTATGCTATAATTAATTTGTACAACAATGTCAGTTGTGCATTTAATAGTCAATAGAGGGATGTCGGCATGAAAAAATCACTTTATTTTTATTTTAAAATTCTTATGCTGTCCGCCGTGTTTTGCCTGCTCGGCATTTCGGTCGGCTGTTCGACTGAATTTATCGAGCCGTTTGACTTCGGCGGACTGCGCTATGAATATGAACTTGTCAGCCACTCGGACGGAAAATATATCGTCATAACAAAGCATATCGTCTCTGAAACCGATGTAGTTATCCCCGACAGCATATACGGCATACCCGTCCGAGAGGTTGCTGATTCAGCATTTGCGGGCGATATGGGAATAAAATCCGTGAGCATCGGAAAAAATCTGCAAACAATAGGCGGACGCGCATTCAGTGAATGCACCGCTCTGGAAACCGTCACATATGACAACGGGCTTTATCAGGTGGGAGAGGGCGCATTTTACGGCTGCACCTCCCTCAAATCCTTCGCCCGCACGGTCAGCCCCTCCGATATTTCAAGCAGCACCGCAGGGGTAATAGAAAACGCCGCGTTCTACGGCTGCACCGCGCTTAAGTCTGTTGAGTTTATGCAAAACACAGCCGAGATAGGCGATTATACATTCAGCGGCTGCACCTCGCTCAAATCCGTAAAGATTCCTCAAAGTGTAAGCAAGGTGGGCAGGGGCGCATTCTACGGCTGCAAGTCTCTGGTAAAAATTCAAATTCCCGATAAGCTGAGCAGCGTCGGCGGCAGAGCCTTTGCGGAAACTCAATGGCTCGGCTCGCAAAAGCAGGAATTTGTTACAGTCGGCAACGGAATTCTGATTCAGTACAACGGCAAAGGTAAAAATGTCGAGCTTCCCGCGCGGGTCAGGCAAATCTCGGGCGCGTTCGCCGGCAATCGCACTGTCGAGAGTATCATATTCAACACAAATCTCCGTGTTATCGGCGACATGGCTTTTATGGGCTGCACGTCGCTAACATCGGTTACTATCCCAAACAAGGTCACAGCTGTAGGCGATGAGGCATTCTGCGGCTGTTCCTCGCTGAAATCAGTGTCATTCGGCAGCGGTACAGAGAGCATAGGCAAAAATGCCTTTAAATATTGCGACATCGTGCAGATTTATCTGCCGAGAAATTCAGCCGCTCACAAATACTGCGCCGCAAACAATCTGGATTACAGCTTTAATGATGATTGATAATTTTTATAACTGTTAGTTTTAATTATTTTGAAATTAACTTTCAGGAATTTTTTAGTACAAGACTTTATCAATAATTATAGCGCAAATAACTATTTTCGGGAGGTGTCACAATGGCTGCACATGCGGTATTTTCGGTGATAATTTTCATATGCGCGCTGGTTTCCTATGCGGCTTTCCGACTGTGGCAGGGGAGATTTGCGGGAAAAAATTACATGCGCAATGAATACGGCATCGAAGAAGATGACACCGACAATGAAAGAGATGGGAAAGATAATAAAATGTAATTTTTAAATTGAATATTACAAATTGGAATTTTTAAATCTTATTTAAGTCAATAGCAAGGCTAAAAAAATAAAACACAGTCTTGTTGTAAATAAAACATACACATAAAAAGGAGTAATGAAAAATTATGCCATCAGAAGTATTGATCACCATTGCAGTTATTGTGCTGCTGATATTCAGCATGTTTGCGGTCGTTCTGTCGAGATACCGCAAATGCCCCTCCGACAAGATCATGGTCATCTACGGTAAGGTGGGCAGCGACAAAAACGGCGAAAGCGTTTCGTCCAAGTGTATCCACGGCGGCGCGGCGTTCGTCTGGCCTGTGATCCAGGATTACCAGTACCTCGACCTCACGCCTATCTCAATCAACGTGGATCTCACCAACGCACTCTCCAGACAAAACATCCGCATTGACGTACCCTCCAGATTTACCGTAGGTATCTCCACCGAGCCGGGCATCATGCAGAATGCCGCCGAGCGTCTGCTTGGTCTGCGTCTCAATGAAATACAGGAGCTTGCCAAAGACATCATTTTCGGTCAGCTCCGTCTGGTCATAGCAACCATGGAAATCGAGGAAATCAACACCGACCGCGACAAGTTCCTCGAAGCCGTCAGCCACAACGTCGAGAGCGAGCTGAAAAAAATCGGTCTGCGCCTTATCAACGTGAACGTCACCGACATCACCGACGAATCGGGCTACATCGAGGCTCTCGGTAAGGAAGCCGCCGCCCGCGCCATCAACGACGCCAAAATCAGCGTTGCCGAGAAAAACCGCGACGGTTCCATCGGTCAGGCAAACGCGCAGAAGGACGAAAGAATCAGCGTATCCTCCGCCAACGCCGCCGCCATCAACGGTGAAAACGAGGCCAAGGCGGCAATCGCACAGTCCGACGCTACCCGCCGTGAGCGCGAAGCAGAGGCCGCAAGGCGCGCAGTAGCCGCCGAAAACGTCGCCAAGGCAAAGGCTTTGGAGGAATCCTACATCGCCGAAAAGCAGGCGGAAGAATCCCGTGCGGAAAGAGAGCTTGCCACGCAGAAGGCCGACATCATCGTCAAAGCCGAAATCGAAAAACAGCGCATTGAAATCGAAGCCGAAGCCGAGGCTGAAATGATCCGCCGCAAGGCAAAGGGTGAAGCCGATGCTATTTATGCCAAAATGGAGGCTCAGGCCCGCGGTATGCAGGAGATACTCACCAAGCAGGCCTCCGGCTTTGCTCAGATAGTCGCGGCCGCAGGCGGCAATGCCGAGGACGCTGTGCAGCTCATTCTCGCCGATAAAATGGAAGAGCTGGTCAAAACTCAGGTCGAAGCTGTCAAGGATATTAAAATCGACAAGGTTACTGTCTGGGACAGCGGAAGTTCCAACGGCAAAACATCAACAGCCAACTTCATCAGCGGCCTGATGCAGTCGGTTCCTCCTCTCAGCGAAACCTTCAAAATGGCGGGCATGAAGGTGCCGAAAATTCTCGGCTCCGAAATCCCGGAGGTTGAAGAAAATAAAGCCCCCGAGCAGGCAGAACAGTCTGTACAAACGGCAGCAAAAAAGCCTGTGAAAAAGACAGATAACACAAAGTAAATTCCAAAAAAATTCCACTCGAAAATTATTCGGGCGTCTATATGGTAAAAAAAATCCGGCATTGGGGAAAATTACAGCCTCAACGCCGGATTTTTTTGTTGAAAAGTCGGCTTATGAAGCAGAACTTTCAACTTTTTCACCGTTTCCGCAACAATTGTTAAAAACTCAGATTCAATTTAAATGTTGCATTGTTATTTATATTGTGTTATACTTAACAAATAAATATATGTTATTAAGGAAACGATTTGTTTCTGATATTACACAGCGTTTTGCAAATCGCACTGCTTTTTTGCATCACTGTTACGATAAAAAATATTTACTTATACTAATTTTCAATTAAAAAAGTACAAAAAAATCGAGCAAAAAACTTGCGTATATGGTTTTTTGCGAAGATTTTTTGTCGTACTTTTATTGAAAATTAGTATTAATACGGAGTTTGCGGAAATGAAAAGAAATATCATCATCAGGGCAGTGGTCACATTGATGGCGATCGTTTTGCTGTTTCAGCTTGCCTCATGCGAAAGCTACCCCAGAAAAATTCTGAGCGACGAGGGCAACAGCAACGCTCATAATATAGTTTTGTTAAAAAACGGAGAGCCGCGCTGCAACCTCTCAATTTCCAACAAAATCATGGATCGTCTGCTTAATGAAAATCAGGATCTGCTCAACAAGGTGACGCGTTATTTCAATGTGCTGTCAGACGACTCGGTGGATTCAAACATAATATACATAAATTCACGTATAAGCAGGTACATGGAGGGATTTACGGCATACGATAAAAACACCTACATCGAAGCCAAAAAGAATCTTAAAATGGATCTGCTCAACCAGCTCAAATACAGAGATTACTATGTGGCGGTCGAAGAAAAAAGCGTGCTCATAGTCTGCGGCTCGGCTAACATGACCATGCAGGTGCTGCGAACTATGTATGAAGAGTATTTCAGTCAGGGCGTGGAGCACAACGAAAAATACATAATAACAGTCCCGCGCGACGGCATTTACAACGGCACCTACCTCAAGGGAATAGGCGTAGCCGGCAATCCCATAAGGGATTATTCAATAGTCTATCCCTCGCTGATATATTCCAGTGAGGGCAACACGGCAGCCAAATACCTGTATGATTACCTGTATGAAAACTGCGGCGTCAGTCTGCCGCTTGTGGTAAATGACGGCAAGGGAAATGTATATAACAAGTATGAAATAATTGTGGGAAATACTTCAAAAAATATTTGCACTGAATATTATGAAAAAAAACCCGCGCTCAGCGATTATAAAGTAATACAATCAAAGAATAACCTATATATCATGGGCGGCTCAGACTGGGCAATGCAATATGCCATTGACATAGTTATACGCAATTATTTCTCCAAGGAGCTGAGCATACCTGAGGGCTACACCATAATCGGTAATACATACGGCGAGTGCTTATTTGAAAAATACACCGGCGCAAACCTCCGCATTATCTCTCAAAACATATGGAACAACGACCGAAATTCAGTTGTTTGGGATAAGGCAGGACTGGATTGCTCGCTTTCCGGTCGATTGAAGAGCTTTGCGACGGTCTTTATGTCATACGACCCTGATATTCTCTGTATGCAGGAGATAAAACATCATGACAAGCTCAATAAAATGATTTCCATAATGAATCAGGAAGGCAGGAATTACGAGCTTATAACCTGCTCAAGCAAGGTCAATTATACACCTCTGATTTACAACGCCGACACGCTTACGCTGATTGAATCGGGTTACCACAGATTCGACTACGGTTCTGACAGCCAAAGCAAGTCCTTTACCTGGGGATATTTCAAACACAACGAAACAGGCAAATACTTTATCGCCATATCCACTCACTTGTGGTGGATGAATATAAAGCAACATCCAAACAGCGTCAAATTCCGTCAGAGGCAGCTACAGGAAATAAGCGATTTCGTGGACAAGATGGTGGAGCAATACAACTGCCCCTGCTTCGTCGCCGGCGATATGAACTGCACTATCAGCACTGATGAATATAAATCAGCGCTGCAAAACGGCTTTAACGACTGCTACGACATCGCCACCGAATTTGCCGACAACTCAAGCGGCAGATTCGCCTGCAACCAGTTCGTTTACTCCAATCAGCCGCGAGTGGGCAGCTACAAAAACGCCATTGACCACGCATTGGTAAAGAATATCGGCGATGCAAAGGTAATTGCATACGATTACGTCACGCCGAACTTCTTCGGCAAGCTGTCGGATCATGCTCCTCTCTGCCTGGACATCGGCCTGTAAATCAGCGGCAAATTTCCATAAATTTATCATATAATAAATTGTAAAAAGTTTGCGCTTGTTCTTCATAAATTCACAATCGTAAAGTAAAATTAAAGTATATCATAAATCACAATTTAGCGGAGAACTAAAGTAGGACACCTACAATGGGAATCCAAGGGGGCAGGCCCTCTTGGCGGGGTCGAGGGGCAGCGCCCATCGTGGGGTCGTAGGGGCAAAGCCCCTACAAAACCAAAGTGCAAGAACAACCAGCAATAGGAAAATGCACCCATGCGAAGCCCATAAAAACTAACAAGAAAATCTTTGATTTTCGAGTGGACGTCACTCAGATAAATTATGATTTAAAAAAATATATTTGTGAAAGAAGTGATTATGTGGCCAGAAAGTTTTTACGCGCCGCCGCGGCAGTTTTTTCGGCATTACTGATGATTTCAACATGTATTTCGTGCAGCTCTAACCCGATAAGCCGCGTCAAACAAAGCGGAAGGCTTCGGGTCGGCTATGTTTCCGACAATGTTTCAATGGACGCGCCTTTTGTGATGAATCAAAGCGGAATTACCGCCGAGCCTGCCGAAAAATGCGCACGTTCGCTGGGAGTAAATGCGGAATTTATGCGGCTGGGAAGCGATGAAGCATATCAAAAGCTGCTCGACGGCACAGTGGACTGCCTGTGGAACGCGCCACAGCCCTCCAAGGAATACTCTCCCTCTGTAGTAACGATAGACACCGATATTTATTACCGTCAGGTGATAATGGTAAAATCAGACAGCAAGATAAACCGTTTGGCAGACATAAGCGGCAAAGCGGTTGCCGTGGTGAGCGGCTCGGACGCGCAGGCGGCACTTGACGAAGCGCCGGTGATGAAGTCCAGCGTCAGTCAAATAAAAATCTTAAACAGCATGGACGAGGTGCTGGAATGTCTCAGCTCGGGCGCGGCAGACTGCGCCGCTGTGGATGAGCCGCAGGCACTTTATTCCGCGCTGAACTGCGAGGATAAATTCAGATACATAGACACACCTATATCAGAAAGCAAGCTCGTTATTGCTTTCCGCTCGGAGGACAATGAGCTTTGCGGCAAAATCTCGGAGAAATATGTAAGCATGGTGCAAAACAGCGAGATTGAAGAGCTTTGCAGGAAATACACAGGTCTGCGAAGACTTAATTCCTCCACGCAATCAGTATCATCCCAAATATAAATCAAAAATAAGAAAAAAATCAGCGAAAGAAATTTAAAAGTTTCTTTCGCTGATTTGATTTTTGATTAATAAAAAATTATGAAGCCGAATCTTCACCTGCCACACCGTCCGCCGCTGTAGTCGGCTGAGCAGAGGTAGTAGGCACGGTTGCAACGGTAGTCGCAGTGGTTGTAGTTGTGGTTGTAGTGGCGGAAGATGCCGCAGAGGTTGCGGTCGAATCCGCAACAGATGAAGCCGCCGATGAAGCCGTAGTAGACGCTGATGTAACCTTGGTGGTTGTTTTGGCGGTTGTTTTGCTTGATGTTGTTGCCGCTGTAGTTTTCTTAGTGGTCTTGGTGGTAGCCTTTGCGGTAGTTTTGACTGCCGTAGTGGTTCGTTTGGTGACGGAGGGCAGTGTGGTGGTGACAGTGGTTATATCGAGGTATTCATCGTCATAAAAAATACCGCTGTCAGCCTGAGAAGGCTCAGCTTCCGCATCTTCATCATCGTCAATAAACTCCACGATAGTTACATCCGCGTCGCCGTAATAATCGGAATGGCTGACATATCCGTCATACTGACCGTCAACAGACGTATCGCTGTATGACACAGCGTCATTTGTCTTTGCCAGCGGCTTTCTGTATGTATCGGAGGTAATGCCGTCGTTAATAACATTACCGCAGACAAAAAACGTAGCAAATACAGCTATAAACATCGACATAATTATGGTAAACTTTTGAGCAACAGATTTATCCATTTAATCAAACCCCCCTCATTTATAAAATACGTAACAATAATCACGCGCACAAATCTAAATTACCGATTTTATTTGTATACTTCATTATAATGCATATTCCCGCAATTGTAAAGGGGAATATTGTTAATTTTTTCATCACAGCAAAAATAACGATATGTATTTTATCCGGATATAAATACATATCGTTATATCGAATTATTTTAACGGTCAAACCAGCCTGTTTTTGAAGTGCTTGGAGCACTTGACTGAGACTGTGTGGTCGTAGTTGTTTCGGCAGTAGTGGTTGTGCTGCTCGCATGTGTTGAGCTTGCGGTCGAATGGGTAGTGGCTTCGGTAGAATTTGTAGTCTTTGTAGTCTTTGTAGTCTTAGTTGTTTCCGAAGCAGATGTAGAAGTAGAAACCGTGGAAGAGGCTGTAGTTACAGACGTGCTTGTAGTTTTCTTGGCAGTGGTTTTTGTTTCACTGCCGTCAAAGTAGGGGTTGCCCTCTGACCACTCATCTGAGGGATCCCAGCCGCTGTATTTTGCGCCGCTCTTGCGCTTTGGAACGCCCATTCCGGCAGGTCCCGACGTCCACACGACATTCACCTGAGTGCCTATCGGAACATTATCGTAAATCCACTTGGCATCTCTGACGCACAGGCGTATGCAACCGTGGGACACAGCCCTGCCGAGATTATTGTATGACGCGTCATACAGTGTTGAGGGATCCTTTGCAGCATATGGCACGGAATGGAACAGATAGTCAGGGCTTATGCCGCAGGAATACTGACCGTAAACGCCGCCCATCAGTTCCTTCCACTTGTATTTGGTTCTGACGGCATACACGCCCTTGCGGGTAGGAGAGGATTTTTTATTGCCTGTGGAGCAGGTGAATTTCTTGATTATCTTGCTGTAAGCGCCTGTGGAATCCTTACCGTAAACCACGACCGACTGACTGCCTGTGTACACCACAATGTAATATTTCGACTTGTAATTTGGGTTCTTGATGTTGCTGACATCGTTTTCTTTTTGTGGAACAGTAGTAGTGGTGATTTTCGAGGTGGTTGTGGTAAGTCCTGTCGTAACGGTGGTTACATCCTTCTCATCATCTGACGGAAAGGTAGTGGGAAGCTGCTGCTTGTCCGAGTATCCCGCGCCGCCCATGCGTTCCTCAGAGAAGGGTCGGTTTACGTCAATTTCATCGGGTGAGAGCATCTCCACAGAGATGACAGTGTTGTCAGCGTCAGAGGTCTGTTCAGCTGCCTGCACCGATAGAACATTCTCCGCCGCAAAAAAATCATTGACAAGCATGGTCATAATAAAAACGCCCGCAAACATGATTGCAATGAAATTTCCGGTAAATTTTTTCATCAAATATCGTACTCCTCACAAAATGTTTTTCTTCCAATAAATGTATGATTTATAATTAAATTATATACATCTCCGGCGGATTAGTCAACAATAGTAACAGCATTGTGATAATGGTAATTATTTGAAATATTTTACATTTGCGGCAAAATACACCGATAAATTATAATTTAT
>JAQXFQ010000165.1 GCA_029005175.1 Bacillota bacterium | reverse complement strand
CGCGCGTCTTTTTGGCTGATTTTGCCCCGTTCGTCGTTAAAAATCCTTGACGGGCGACAGCCCGCCTGCGGATTTTTGCCTAGAGCGGAACAAAATCATCTCAAAAATCCGCACATTATCATAGTGTCAACACGCCCTAATAAGTCGCGGCATTGATTTAAATAACAACATAACAGGAAGTGCTTATTATGATTAAATTGATTGAAAACGAAAACCTGGAGGTCGCAAAAGCATATTGCACGGGCGATCCGTTCGGATGCAGAATTCTGGCGGCGCTCAACGCCTACGGAATTGACAAGCCGTTTGCGCTGTTCTGGGCGCAGTATGACGAGAGCGGAGAGATTACCGCCGTTGTGTCACGATTGGACACTGCTATGACTATCTGCGCCAAGGGTGAATACGACACTGAAGAAATTGACTGCTTCGTTCAGTCGATGGTTGGCGATATGGGCGCGCTCCGTCCCGTGCGAAGCGGTGAGGCCGCCACGGGTCTGATCATGCGGCTTGCCGAGCGCAGGATAAATGAAAACACGAGCGACGTGGAGATAAACCCCGAGATTTCCGACCTCTACACCGTAATGGAGGAGTGCGCGGGCACAGGCTTTGAGGTTCCTCCGTTTGATGCGTTTTACGGCGACATGATTTACCGCAAAAAGGCAAAAACCGCTCTCTCGGCGATTGTCAGAGTAAACGGAATGCCTGTGTCATGCGGCGCAATGCACCTCTCTGACAACACTGCCGTGCTGGTGATGTGCGCGTCCGCTCCCGAGCACCGCGGCAAGGGCTATACCCGCCGCGTAGTCAATGCCCTGCTGGACAAGACAGAGGGGCGCGATATTTACTTGATGTGTCTGCCGTGTCTCCACGATTTTTATGAGAAATTCGGCTTTGCCACAGTGGGCGGATTTATTTATTGATGAATATCCGCTCCGAAAATTCCACAATGTAATATTCGATAGATATATTACTGATTAGCGTAAGATTTTTAGGGAGGACTTTTGCATGTCGAGAATTGAGCAGCAGTTTGATTTTATCCGCGAAATAGATAAGGAAAAATTGATTGAGCGGCAGACATATATATCAAGCGGTGAGCGAAAGGAAAATGATTCCGAGCATGCGTGGCACTTGGCGATGATGACGATTCTGCTCAGCGAGTATTCCAACGAGCAAATTGACGTGCTGCGCACTGTGACTATGGTGCTGCTGCACGACATAGTGGAAATCGACGCGGGAGATACCTATGCATATGATGATACCGCCGCACTCGACAAGCGAGAACGTGAGCAGACCGCCGCCGACAGAATTTTCGCCCTGCTGCCCGATGATCAGGCCGTCAAGCTGCGCGGAATCTGGGAGGAATATGAAGCGCGCGAAACTCCCGAAGCAAAATTCGCCCATACGATGGACAACATTCAGCCCGCCATGCTCAACGACGCCACCGACGGACGCGCTTGGGAGGAGCACGGAGTTCACCTGCACCAGATAATGAAGCGCAACGAGCGCACAGGCGAAGGTTCGCATGTACTGTGGGATTACGCACTGAATAATTTTATATTGCCCAACGTGAAAAAGGGAAAAATAATTGACGATTAAGGAAAACGCGGAGGATATTATACTGATGAATGAAACAGGATTTTTACTGAAAAAATACCGCATTGAGTGCCTGAAAATTGACGGTGCGGAAACCCACGTTATCAACCCATACAGCATGGAGGCGCTGGTAAATGACCGTCAGCTTCTTGCGCAGATGGGAATGCAGCGGCAATATCTCATGCCGTACATAGACGTTATAAGCAGTGTGCGCGAGGTGGAGCTGTCTCTCGGTGTGGTATATAATGAAAGGATCAAGTCGTGCCGGTGGTGTCCGATGTTGTGCCTTAAGTGGAACAATCAGTATTACCATGTGCATTATCGGGACATCTGGAGGTGCAGCCATTGCGGGCATGCTGTCGGACCTGTGCTTATGCCGCTGTCAGAGAGCGACCGCATTTATTACTCCGAAACCGAAACGCCCCCTGCGGCGGGGATATTTCAAAAAATACACTGTCCCAAGTGCGGCACACCTCTGCAAAATCATCTGATATTGCTGGGGCAGTATGTTTAGGATACGCTGAATAATATAAAGCAATACCCGTCGGAGATTCAGTCTGTGAACTCCCGACGGGTATTTTTATATAAGCAGCGGCTGCGCAAGGTTGAAGAGATAGCCGGTTATTATTATTCCTGCGGTAACTATTGCCGTAAATGTTATCAGCAGTTTGGGCTTTAGTACCTTTTTGAGCATTATCAGCGAGGGCAGAGAGAGCGCAGTCACACCCATCATAAAGCTGAGTACCGTTCCCAATCCCGCACCCTTGTAAAGCAACGCTTCGGCTATCGGAATAGTGCCGAATATGTCGGCGTACATGGGTATGCCCACCACGGCGGCGAGAATAACGGAGAATGGGTTATCAGAGCCAAGCAGATTTATAATAAATTCCTGCGGAATCCAGTTGTGAATTATCGCGCCTATTCCCACACCGATTAAAATGTACAAATACACGCTTTTGAGGGTTGAGAGGGCAGTTTTGACGGAGTATTTTATGCGGTGGTTCTGCAGCCATGTCCACGCCTGTTCATTTGCTTCCTTGTGCTCATCTTCAATCAGGGTGATGTGTTTTTCCATGTGCATTTTGTCGATAATCGTGCCGCCTATGACCGCGAGAACTACGCCGAGGATAACATAAGTTACAGCAGTTTTTGCGCCGAATATGCTTGTGAGCAATATGAGTGAGCCTAAATCAACCAACGGAGACGATATTAAAAATGAGAATGTGACGCCGAGCGACAGTCCTGTTTTGGTGAAGCCTATAAATATCGGTATGGACGAGCAGCTGCAAAACGGCGTTACCGTGCCGAGAAGCGCTGCGACCGTGTTGGCGGTAATACCCTTAAAGCGTCCGAGAATGCGTTCGTTGCGCTCTGGCGGAAAGTAGGATTCGATGTAGGATATAATGAATATCAGCACCCACAGCAGAATGATGATCTTGATAACATCGTAGCAAAAAAACAGAATACTTCCGCCAAGGCGTGAAGATGTATCAAGCCCGAGCGCCGACAGCGCGGAATCAATCAGCGTATTGAGCCATTTCATGCCTAAAATCTGGTTCTGGATAAAATCCCATACAAGTGACATTGCCTTTCCTCCTTATAGTGAATTGATATATTCCTTCAACTGAGCTATAGTCTCAGTATTTAAAGAATAATAAGCCCATTTGCCTTCCTTGCGCATATTGATAAGTCCGCAGTCACAGAGCATTTTCATGTGATACGACAGAGTAGGCTGTGTGATGCTGAATTTTTCCAGCAGTCTGCACGCGCAAAGCTCGCCGCCCGCCCCCGACAGAGTATTTATAATTTGCAGGCGGTTTGCATCGCTGAGCGCCTTGAAAATCAATGCAAAGTCCATTTCGCTCAATATAATAACCTCCATTTATTCATCTAATAGCTGTTCTGCTATCCTGACCGCAGAAGCTACCATTTTCGGGCAGAATTCCGTAAACAAATTATGCTCTGCGGCATGCGCCTTGCCCTCCGGGGTTGACAAATCGCATCCTAAAAGCTCCCTGCACATATATGAACCGTTTTCACCGCGGAATGATTCCAGAAATTTTACAGTAACCTCGTTTGTCTTTGCCTTGCTCTCGGTATCGCCGATTTCGCACTGACCGTATTTCAGCCCCAGTGCCATCAATGCCCCTGTGCAGGCTCCGCAGACCTCGCCCTTGCACATACCGCCGCCGAAACAGCCGCCGAGTTTAAGAGCCTGCTCTCGGGTTATGCCCAATTCTTCGGCAAATGCCGCCAGAACGGCTTGTGAGCAGTGGTACTTTTGTGCAAATAATTCCAGTGCCTGGTCAACATGTGTCATGATTTTTTACCTTCTTTCTTAAAATTACGCTGAATAATAATTTTATATATAGACAACTATCTATGCATTGATTATACACCATACATAGATGATTGTCAATATGTTTTTTCAGTATAAATCATAATTTATCTGTGTGACGTCCACTCGCAAATCAAAGATTTTCTCGTTGGTTTTCCACGAGCTTCGCATTGTTTCCTATTGCTAGTTTTTCTTGCACTTTGGTTTTGTGGTGGCTTTGCCCCCACACCCCCACGAAGGGCGCTGCCCCTCGACCCCGCCAAGAGGGCCTGCCCCCTTGGATTCCCATTGTAGGTGTCCTATTTTAGTGCTACTGTAAATTATAATTTATATCTTCCAAAAAATTCCGCCGAGAATTCAAACTGCTTAAATTCTCGGCGGAAACTTTGCTTTATTTCATCTGTGTCAATATCGCGTCGGCAACCTGAGCCGCCTGAACCGCTTCGGGTACGTCGTGTACCCGTATTATGTGCGCGCCGCCCAGTATGCAGGCGGTGTGAATGGCAATTGTTCCGCTGCACCTTTGGTCAAAGGGTGGGTTGCCGCACGACATGCCCACCACACGCTTGCGCGAGGCGGCGGCGAGCATTGTATATCCATCAAGGCACTGCCTTTCAAACTGCGCCGCAATCTGCAGATTCTGCTCGTAGCTCTTGCCGAAGCCTATGCCCGGGTCAAGGCAGATACATTCAGGCGCAATGCCGTCGGCTATACATTCGGCGGTGCGGAGCTTGTAGAAGTCAAGCAGCTCGGCACATGCGTCGGCATTTTCGTCAAGCTGAATATCGTGCATCACAATGCAGCCTACCCCATATTTCGCGGCGTATTTGCGCATGAGCGTGTCGCGGAAGCCTGTCACGTCGTTGAATATTTCCACGCCCAGTTCTGCGGCTCTTTGCGCAACCTCAGGATAGTAGGTATCCACCGAAATCGGCGCGCTCACCTTGCCGCAAAGCTCGCTCAGCACGGGCTGAATCCTGCTCCATTCCTCTTCGGGAGAAATCGGCGTGTGCCCCGGTCGGGTGCTCTGCCCGCCAATGTCGATTATATCCGCGCCCTGCTCAAGCATCTGATGCGCATGGGCAACGGCTGCACCGGCTGCGGCGAAAAGTCCGCCGTCAGAGAAAGAATCGGGGGTGACGTTAAGTATGCCCATTATATACGTGCGGTCGATGTGCAGAACTTTCCCGCCGCCTATTTTCCAATCAATCGGATTTCTCAAAGCCTGCGTCCTCCTGTCAGCAGCGTCATTACCTCGTTGCGTGTGCGCGCGTCGCTGCGCATAATGCCTCTGAGCGCGCTGGTCTGCGTGCTGCTGCCTGCGGCTCTTGCGCCTCGCATGGTCATGCAGAGATGCTCTGCCTCAATGATTACAGCAACGCCCATGGGGTCGAGCTTTTTATAGAGAAAATCGGCTATCTGCGCGGTAAGTCTCTCCTGCACCTGCGGACGGCGCGCGAAGCAGTCCACGATTCGGGCGAATTTGGACAGCCCTATTATTTTGCCGTTCTGCGGGATGTAGGCTATGTGACACTTGCCTATGAAAGGCAGCAGATGGTGCTCGCACATGGAATAAAGCGGTATATCACGGACGATTACAACCTCGCCGTTTTTGTCATCTTCGTGGAATATTTTCAAATGTCTCTCGGGGTCGTCGTGAAGTCCGCTGAAAACTTCCTCATACATTCGGGCGACGCGCTCGGGGGTTTCAAGCAGTCCCTCGCGCTGAGTATCTTCGCCCACAGCCTCCAGAATTTCTTTCACGGCGGCTGCAATTCTGTCGTGGTCTACCAATTCGGCTAACTCCTTTGATATTAAGTTTATTTATTTACATAAAACAGCGCGATTGTATTGGGTCCGCCGTGAGTGGCTACAGTGCAGTTGGTTCTGCAGAGAACTACGTCCTCAAATTTACCGTAGTCCCTGACACGCTTGAGGAGAGAATCCAGAAGCGGCTTGTCCATGCCCGTGTAGTCAACAATAAGGCGCGAATGGTCGGCATTCTTTTCCGCAAGCCCCAGCACATAGTCGATGTACTGATTATGAACGCTCTGCAGCGAGCCGCGGAATTTTTTGGGTGCCGTGATAACGCCTGCGCCGTCAATGTGCATCATGGGATAGAGCTTGAGCAGGTTTGCGCCGAATGCCAGCAGCATGGAGCAGCGTCCGCCCTTTGCGGCGTAATCCATGCCGCCGAGGAGGAAGTCTGTCTGCACCTTTTGGGTCATGGCAGTGATCTGTCCGGCAATGTCCTTCGCGTTCATGCCGCTGTCGGCAAGCTCAGCCGCGCGAATCGCCAGAAGTGCCTGTGCGCCGGTGAGTGTGTGTGAATCCACCGCATAAAACTCTGTGCCGTATTTCCGACTTATCTCATCACCCGCCAGAACGGAATTGGCGTAGGAGGAGCTGAAACCACCGTTTATGGATATGTGAACGATGTCAAAGCCCTGCGACGCGAATTTCTCAAAATGCTCTATGTAATCGGCGGGCGGGGGCGCGGCGGTCTTGGGCACCTGCTTGGTGTCGTTGTAGCACTTGAAAATATCGTCCGGAGTACACTCGTGATAATCCGTCAGACTTTTTCCCTGCATGTTGATGTAAAGCGGAATCATGTCGGCAATGTGATATTTTTCGAGAAGCTCAGCATTCAAATCACAGCCTGTATCCGTGGTGATAACGACTTTATTTGCCATTTTTTAAATCAGCCACCTTTGAATGAATTTGTATTTTGTAATATACATTTACATACATTTATTTTAGCAGAGAGTTGTGATAACTGCAATAGCTTGTTGAAAAAACTTTGGCACATGATTAATTGCACGATAAATTATAATTTACAGTAGCACTAAAGTAGGACACCTACAATGGGAATCCAAGGGGGCAGGCCCTCTTGGCGGGGTCGAGGGGCAGCGCCCATCGTGGGGTCGTAGGGGCAAAGCCCCGACAAAACCAAAGTGCAAGAAAAACCAGCAATAGGAAAACACACCCATGCGAAGCCCATAGAAAACTAACGAGAAAATCGAAGATTTGCGAGTGGACGTTACGCAGATAAATTATGATTTGCAAAAGGAAATGACCGTGTATGGTTATGATTTTTTACCACCATATACGGTCATTCTTTCAGTTATTTATTTCGTGTATTTTCGGAAATTTTCGCCTTTATAAAGGTGTATATCAGGCATGCCGCAAACAGCAGTGAGGCAATTACTATAGTAACGACCCACGCGGCATTTATGCCCGACTTCTTTATAACTATATCATTACATCCCTCAAAGGCGTCCTCATCCACATTCGTGCCCGACGGGATTTTTATATCTTTCAGAGATGTACATTCACCGAACGCCTTGCCGATATACACCAGTCCGTCGGGTAAATTGACGCTTCTCAGCGCGGTGCATCCGCTAAAGCCGCTGTTGATATACAGCAGTGAGTCGGGCAGCTCCAAAACCTCGGCAAACGAGCAGTCGTCAAATGCGCCGTCGATTATCACTATGCCCTTGGGAATATGAATCTTTGAAAGCATTGTGCTGCCGTCAAAAACATCGCCAAGATAGTAAAGACCCGTCGACCATTCGATTTTTTCAATGGATATGCAGCCGTTAAAGCTGCCGTCGCCCAGCTTGCTCACGCCGCGTGAGAATTTCACTCTGCTGAGTGCGGTGCAGTTTCTGAAGCTGTTGTTAATTTCCGAAATTCCGTAAGGAAATACAATTTCCTTTAATTTCGGACAGTCGCAGAAGACATTATCCAATATCTGCGTGCCGCCCGAAAGCGTGACTTTTTCCAAAGAAGTACAGCCGTTAAACGCTCCGTCGCCTATATCGACAATGCACGACGGCACGGTCAGGGAGGTGATTTTTTTGTTTCCCGCGAAAGCGTCCTTGTCGATAGCGGCAACTGCTCTGCCGTTTATCTCCTCGGGAATGGCAATATCGGTCAGACTTCCCGCATATCCGCAGACCGTCACGCCCGCCACATTGCCATCGAAGTTATAGAGAAATTTGTCGGACGATATGTATATTGTCTTTTCGTCCTCCTTTGAATACACCTTGTCGTTGTCGATATACTGCGAATCCGCACAGACGGTCGACGCTCCGCATACAAAAAATACGGCAGCCGCAGCAATCATTGTCACCGTTCTTTTTACATTTATCATCATATGCTTTTCCAACTCCAAACAAACCTTTCAATCTCTGCATGGTCTTACATCATTCCACTGTGCTGGCGATGAATTTTCCCACACCGCTCAGGCTGACCTGACCATGCGCAGCGCAAATTATAACTGATTCGCCCTTTCTGACGAACATCTCATCATTATTTATATTGAGTGTGCCGTCCAGCATCACCAGCGATACAAAGGAGCTTTCGTTCACATTAAGAGCCGTTGTACCGTCAACCTCCCAAAGTACGGAGGAAAAATATTCGCACCTGCCCAGCAGGGTTTCAAAATGCCCGTCAATTTCCTCACGCTCCCCTAACGCACCGGCCGGCACTGTGGGCGGGGCGGTAATCGTGACGTCCAGAGCCTGCTGTATATTCAGCGGACGGCTCTCGCCGTTTTCGTCCACGCGGCAGTAGTCATATACGCGGTATGAAAGCTCCGAATTCTGCCCTATTTCCGCCAGAACTATGCCCTTGCCGATAGCGTGGAGCGTACCCGGCTCGACATAAAATGTATCTCCCTTTTTAACTTCATATGTATTCACGGCGGAAATCAGCGTGTCGTCCTCTATGCGGCGGCGAAAATCCTCAATGTTCAGCTCGTCCCTGAAGCCGCATATCAGGTATGCCCCCTCCTCGCAGTCCACCACATGCCAAAGCTGTGCCTTTCCCCAATCGCCGCATACCTTGTCGGCATATTCGTCATCGGGATGTACCTGTACCGAGATGTCGTCCATTGTGTCGATTAGCTTTATCAGCAGGGGAAACTTATCGTATTTCGCGCAATTTGAGCCGAACAGCTCAGGGTGCTGCTCGTAAACCTCGCTTAATATCATACCGTCAAATTCACCGCCTGCGACTGTGCACTCAGCCTCCGGGCAGCATGACAGCATGAGCGCCTCGGCGGTATGCTCATAAGGCGTATCCATCATAAAATCCGATTTTAATTTAGTTCCGCCCCATATCAGATCCTTAAACCGGGGGCGCAGCTTGATTATTTTAGTTGTATTCATAAATTTTTTCGTTTCACCGTCCCATTTATTCTCTTCTGTAAATAAGTAAAATAGCATTGTAAATTATAATTTAACTGATTGACGTCCACTTGAAAATCAAAGATTTTCTCGTTAGTCTTTTTATGGGCTTCGCATTGTTTTCTATTTTAAGTCTTTGCTACTCTTTGGTTTTGTAGGGGCTTTGCCCCTACGACCCCACGAAGGGCGCTGCCCCTCGACCCCGCCAAGAGGGCCTGCCCCCTTGGATTCCCATTGTAGGTGTCCTACTTTAGTTCTCTGCTAAATTATCATTTACTGTTTTCTGTAATTATATCATATGAATATTAAAAATTAAAGCAAAAAGTCAGAATCTTTTGAAAAAATCCTGACTTTTTGTTTAATATTTACATTTAAATTTAAATTACTTGCCCATAATAGCATTTGCGGCTTTCTCAAATTCGTCGAGCTTTGCTTCGGCGGATTCAAGAGTACCGACTGCCGCGGTATAAACCTTTATCTTCGGCTCTGTGCCCGACGGACGAACGATGAACGAACCGCCGTTTTCCAGCTTGTAAGCAAGAACATTGCTCTTGGGCAGCTTGATTTCGGATTGGGTTCCGTCCGCAAGATTTTTTTCAACCGACAGCTTGTAGTCGCTTGCGATAACGACCTTATCGCCTGCGATTTCCGCCGGAGGATTCTCGCGGAGCTTATCCATGATTCCGTTCATGATTTTCATGCCCGACTCGCCTTCAAAGGCATAGTTGAGCAGACGGTTGCGGTAGCAGCCGAATTCGGCGTATATCTCATCCATGACATCGAGAAGCGACTTGCCCTGCTTTTTGTAGTAAGCAGCCATTTCACAAATCATCATAGAAGCAACCACAGCGTCCTTGTCGCGCGCATATGTGCCGCAGAGGTAGCCATAGCTTTCTTCGTAGCCCATGATGAAGCGTTCCTTTTCGCCGTCAGCCTCAAGGAAGCCGATAATTTCGCCGATGTATTTGAAGCCTGTAAGCACCTTGCGCAGCTCACAGCCGTATTTTTCCGCTATTTTGTTGCCGAGGTCACTTGTAACTATAGTGTTTACACAAACGGGATTTGCGGGAAGTGTGCCCTGTTCCTTGCGGCAGGAAAGCATGTAATTCATCATCATTGCGCCCACCTCGTTGCCCGACATAAGCTTGTAGCCGTCAGCGGACTTTACTGCGATACCCACACGGTCGCAGTCGGGGTCGGTTGCAAGCAGCAGGTCAGGCTGAACCGTTTCTGCAAGCTTGAGCGCGCATGCAAACGCCTCACGGATTTCAGGATTGGGATAGGGACATGTCGGAAAATTGCCGTCGGGAAGCTCCTGCTCGGGAACCACCGTGACGTCCTCAATGCCGATTCTCTTGAGAATAGCGCGTACCGGCTTGTTGCCTGTGCCGCAGAGAGGTGTATAGATGACCTTCAGACCCGCGTCCCTGCAAAGACCGGGATTGACAGAGGAAGCCTCAACGGCGTCGAGGAAGCTCTCAACGAGTGAATCCTCAATCCATGCGATTTTACCCTCAGCCATGAGCGCGTCAAAATCGCCGCGTTTTACATCGTCGAATATATCCAGCCTCTGCATGAAAGAATAAACCTCGCCTGCCGCGCCGTCTGTCATCTGACAGCCGTCAGCGCCGTAGCACTTGAAGCCGTTGTATTTAGCCGGATTGTGGCTGGCGGTGATGACGATACCTGCGGAACACTTAAGCTCACGCACAGCGTAGCTGAGCACAGGTGTAGGCTCAAGCTCAGGGAAAATGTAGACCTTAACGCCGTTGGACGCCAGAGTGGCTGCGGCGCACTTTGCAAATACATCCGACTTGATTCTGGAATCGTAGCCGATTGCGACGGCATGCTCGCCGCCCTTGTTTGCAAGATAGTCAGCGAGAGCCTGCGCGGCCATGCTGACTGTGTATATATTCATTCTGTTGGTGCCTGCACCGATGACGCCTCTCAGACCGCCTGTGCCGAATTCGAGATAGCGATAAAATCTGTCGCTGATTTCCTCAGCCTTACCCTCGACGGCGTTAAGCTCTGCGGCAACGTCAGCGTCGGTTGCCTTGCTCTTCCATGTTTCATACAATTTCATTTCCATATCGTTACAGCTCATTGTAATTGGGCCTCCATTCAATATATTGAAATATTGCAAAAATCATATTTCAAAAATAAAAAACAAACTTACCATTTGTCTGTTCCCCTCACGGAGTTACTTCTTACCAATGTACCCATTATTTCGGGTAACATTCGTATTATAACCTAATTTTGTAAATTTGTAAAGCACCTGCGAATTAAAATCAAATCCACTAAAAAAAAACCGCATTATTACCATAAAACGGAAAAGGATTTCGGCACATTCACGTTATTTATCAACAAAAAAATAAGTATAAATCAATCATAAAATAATATGCCGTCCTATGAATTTATCTGAAAATACGGGAAAAAATAACAATCGAAAGGAGCTGACAGTTAAGTCATGGCAAGAATAAAAATGACCCCGCAGGAATACAACGAGCTGGCGCAGAAGTCTGTTCCGCCGTCACCGATAGTCAAAAACTGTGTGTGCGCTTTTTTGGTGGGCGGCGCGATATGCTGCATAGGTCAGGGCGTTACCGACATCATGAAGTGGCTCAAATTCTCTGAGGACACCTCCAAGACCACCGCCTCCATAGTCCTGATAGCCGCCGCCGCGATACTTACATCGCTGGGGCTTTTCGCCAAGATTGCCAAATTCGCCGGAGCGGGCACGCTCGTGCCGATAACAGGCTTTGCCAATTCAATAGTTTCCCCCGCTATCGAGTTCAAGTCGGAGGGACAGGTATTCGGCATAGGCGCGAATATGTTCAAAATCGCAGGTCCTGTGCTGGTGTTCGGAATATCCGCGTCAGTGATCTACGGGATTATCTATTGGATGTGCACAGCGTGGGGATGAAAAATGATAATTTAGCGTAGAGTACGCAACATCGGGAATCCAAGGGGACTGGTTCTCTTGGCAGGGTCGAAGGGGA
>JAQXFQ010000164.1 GCA_029005175.1 Bacillota bacterium | reverse complement strand
TTACCTTGCCCGAAGCCTCCGAAGGCAGCAAAAATTCCAAGCATTAAAAGGTAAATGAGAAAAATAAATCATAATTTAGCATAGAGTACGCAACATCGGGAATCCAAGGGGACTGGTCCTCTTGGCGGGGTCGAGGGGCAGCGCCCTTCGTGGGGGCGTGGGGGCAACGCCACCACAAAACCAAAGTGCAAGAAAAACTTGCAATAGGAAAAGCACTCATGCGAAGCCCCTAAAAAACTAACGAGAAAATCTTTGATTTTCAAGTGGACGTCACGCAGATAAATTATGATTTATTTGTTTATTTTGCCACTTATGCTCATTTATTATTTATTATATTTTTCGGGGAAAGGGTGACAGATGATGGGGCTTACATTTCAATCTACAGGCAAGCATGCGGCAGCTCAAAGAATTGACGGATTCCGCGGCAAAGTAATTGCGCTGGCGGGAAATCCCAACGTAGGCAAAAGCACGGTTTTCAACTGTCTTACCGGCATGCACCAGCACACCGGCAACTGGCCGGGCAAGACAGTATCCACCGCATTTGTCGAATTTGAGCATGACGGTGAGATTTACACATTGGTTGATATTCCCGGTACTTATTCGTTTATGCCTCATTCAAATGAGGAAGAAGTCGCGCGTGATTTTTTATGCTTCGGCAATCCTGACGCAGTGGTAGTGGTGTGCGACGGCGGAAATCTGGAGCGCAATCTGAGCCTTGTACTTCAGGCAGCGGAAATTACCGACAGACTGGTGGTGTGCGTCAATCTGATGGACGAAGCCGAGCGCAAAGGCATAAAGGTCGATGCGAAAAAAATGTCTGCGATTCTCGGCGTGCCTGTAATCAAAACCGCAGCGGGCAAGGGAATAGGAATTGATGAACTGACCGCAGCAATTGCGAATGTATGCAGCAGTGCGTCTCGTCCCTGCCGCATACAGTATACATGCGAAATCAATTCCGCGCTTGAAAAACTGAATCCTGTGGTGAACCAAGCTCTTATCAGTCAAAAGCTTGATGATAAAATACAATCCCTCTGGCTGTCGCTGAGAATATTAGAAAACGACATGAGTATATGGCAGAAAATGCAGAATGTATATGGTTTTAATCCGATGGAAAATCACGAAATAAAATGCGCGGCTGATGAGCAGAGAAAAATTTTGCGGGCAAATGGATTTGATGACGATAAAATATCGTCCAATATTGTAGCGTGTCAGATAATCAACGCGGAGAGTATTTATGATGATTGCGTCACATTTTGCGGCAGGTATGACAGACAGAATTTACTAGACCGAAAGCTGGATAGATTGTTTACAGGTAAGCTAACAGGTGTATTTTTCATGATTTTGCTTATGGCAGGGGTTTTCTGGCTGACTATCGCAGGCGCAAATTATCCCTCTGAATGGCTGTCATGGCTATTTGGGCGGGGAGAGGTTTATTTGCGGGAGCTATTTGTGCGCGCTGATGCACCGCAATGGCTGAGCGGACTGCTGATAGACGGGGTGTATTGCGTGCTGACATGGATAGTTTCGGTCATGCTGCCGCCCATGGCAATATTCTTCCCGATATTTACTCTGCTTGAGGATTCGGGATATTTGCCGCGCGTGGCTTTTAATCTGGATGATAAATTCCGACGGTGCAGCGCATGCGGCAAGCAGGCGCTGACTACCTGTATGGGCTTTGGCTGCAACGCTGTAGGCGTTACCGGCTGCAGAATTATTGATTCGCCGCGCGAGAGGCTGATTGCTATAGTCACAAACAGCTTTGTTCCGTGCAACGGGCGGTTTCCGATGCTTACTGCAATTATCTCAATGTTCTTTTTGGGAAGCATTGCTGCACCTTTCGATTCAATATTGTCTGCTGTTATACTGACAGCGTTGATTTTGTTTGGAATAGGGATGACATTTACGGTGTCAAAATTGCTTTCGATGACAGTGCTCAAAGGAGTGCCGTCGTCCTTTGCGCTGGAATTGCCGCCCTACCGCAAACCTAAGATTTGCAGCGTTATAGTGCGCTCGATTTTTGACAGGACGCTGTTTGTATTGGGGCGCGCGGCGGCAGTTGCCGCGCCTGCCGGGGCAATTATCTGGCTGATGGCTAATGTCAGCTTTGGCGGTCAGAGCTTGCTGGCTGTATGCAGCGGAGTTCTCGACCCGCTCGGTCAACTGATGGGAATGGACGGTGTAATTCTTATGGCGTTTATACTTGGATTTCCCGCTAATGAAATTGTAATTCCGCTGATAATAATGTGCTACATGGCAGAGGGGCGGCTTGTGGAGCTGAACGATCTCAGCGCGCTCAGAGAATTGCTGGTTTGCAATGGCTGGACGCTGAGCACAGCGATTTGCACCATGCTGTTTTCACTCATGCACTGGCCGTGCTCGACCACTTGTATTACCATATATAAGGAAACCAAGAGCGTAAAATGGACGTTTGCGGCGATTTTAATTCCTACGCTGATAGGCGCGTTAGTTTGCATGCTTACAGCGTTGGTTTGCAGATGAAATATGTTGACATAGATTTTAGCTATGATTAAGAGCCTATCCGTAAATTAAAAGTATTACAGATTGCGCAGTCAGATTTTTAGTCAGATGCTTTAAAATGACGGGAAATATGCAAGCAAGCTGTGTGCTGATGATTTGAAGATAGGCTCTAAAGCATTAACGCACAGCAGATGATATACAATAAAAAGCCGACAAGGATTTTCTCCCTGTCGGCTTGAATTATTTTAATTTATCTTCCGATTGCAGTGTCTCAAAAAATGCGTCTGTCATGGATTCAGGCATTCCATTGTGCCTGAATATTCCGTAGATTGACGATTTAATAGTATCTGAAATATATTTACTGACATTTTCACGACTGATATTGTCCCTGTTTCTGATCCAGTCAACCAGCATCCCGGTAAC
>JAQXFQ010000163.1 GCA_029005175.1 Bacillota bacterium | reverse complement strand
AATATAGCCCGTAATCTTGCAGTCAGCTACAAGGTCGTTCATTCTGTTAAGGCTTTTGAGTACGGTAGATTTACCGCAGCCGGACGGGCCGATAAAGGCAGTGATTTTATTTTCGGGAATATCCATGCTTACATCGTGAATTGCATGGAAATCGCCGTAATGCAGATTCATGTTTTTAATCGTAAATTTATCCATAGCATTTATCTCCTCAATTACTTTTTAGCAAGCTTCTTGGCAAGAATGCTTGAAAGAGCGTTAATCAGAATTACCATTATAAGCAGCACGACGGCGGTTGCATACGCCTGTCGAGTATACAATCCCTCGGACAACAGGCAATACATATGGACTGCCAGTGTTCTGGAGGTTCGGAAGAGTCCGGTTGTGACACCTGCAGACGTGCCTGCCGTAAAAATCAGCGCAGCAGTCTCGCCCGAAATTCGTCCTATGGAGAGAATAACACCCGAAAGTATACCCGGCATTGCAGATGGAACAATAATTTTGAATATTGTTCGCAGCTTGCCGGCACCCAAACCAAAGCTGCCCTCACGATAGGTATCAGGTACGGCGAGCAGTGCTTCCTCGGTGGTGCGGATAATAAGCGGAAGTACCATTATGGCAAGCGTGATAGCTCCCGCAAGCAAAGAATAGCCCCATCCGGCGGCAACAACGAACGCAAGAAAGCCAAACAAGCCGAATACAATTGACGGAATGCCCGAAAGTGTTTCGGTGGTAAGTCGGATTATCTTGACAAGCTTAGATCCGCGCTTTGCATATTCAACCAAATATATGGCGGAAAATATTCCTATCGGCACTGCCATAAGCAGAGTCAGTGCGGTCATTGTCAGTGTATTTATGATTGCAGGCATCATCGAAACATTTTCAGGTGTATATTTCCACTCAAAAAGCTCCGGCGTGATATTGCTTACACCCATTATCAATATATATGCTATAATAAACACCAATACACTAACGGTGATAATCGCCGATAAATACACCAGTATTTTTACAAGAACAGAAAACGGATGAAGCGATTTAGTTTGTTTCTTTTTCGGAGTCATTCTTTCGGCGGTAACAACTTCCATGTTGTCAGAGCTTCCTTTAATCTGATCCATTAGCTTTCACTCCTTTTCAGCAACGAGAAGCAGGTGTTTATAATCAGAATGAACACAAAAAGTACAACGGCTGTGGCGATGAGTGCATCTTTGTGCAGGTCGGAGGCATATGCCATTTCCAGCACGATATTCGCCGTAAGTGTTCTTACGCCGGATGTGATTTTTTCGGGAATAACCGGCTGATTGCCCGCTACAATAATAACTGCCATTGTTTCGCCTATAGCGCGGCCTATCCACAGCACTACGCCGGCCATGACGCCTGACTTTGCTGCGGGAACGATCGTGCAAAATACACTTCTTTCCTTGGTGGCGCCCAGTGCAAGAGAACCTTCATAATACATCTTCGGTACAGCGCGGAGATTTGGCTCCACTGTACTGATAATTGTTGGCAAAATCATAATGCCCAAGAGAATAGATGCAGTAAGTACGCCCTTACCGCTGCCGCCGAGGTGAATGAAATTACCTCTGGCTATGTTGTCTTTGATAAACGGCACGATTACCATAAGTCCGAAAAAGCCGTAAACAATTGACGGAATGCCCGCGAGCAGTTCCACAGCCGGCTTAACTATTGAATACAGTTTACTCGGGCAGTAGTATGCAAGAAAAACTGCGCAAAGCAAACCGATTGGTACGCCGATGATGATTGCGCCCGCTGTCACATATATACTGCCGATTATCATAGGAAATATTCCATATAAATCAGACGACGGTCTCCACTTATCTCCCAAAAGGAACTCAGTAAAGCCGATTTCCGACATGGCCGGCACACCATTGGCAAACATAAACACACAAATCAGTGCCACAGCAGCAATGGATACACAGGCACATATCATAAAGACAAATTTCATCAAAACTTCTGATGTCTTTGACATAATGCACCTCTTGATTAAAAACTTTCTGTCACTTTATCATTAAAAGCTTTTTATTTCAAAAAAATTTATATATCACTTTTGCGGATACGCCGACAATATTTTTCAATTGCCGACGCACCCGCAGAAGCTTAACCGGTTTTATAATTTAATTATTGAACATCTGCCCACTCTGTTACTTCACCGAGGAAGATATTCTTGATCTGCTCAGATGTGAGATTTTCAACAGTGTTTGCCTTGTTCACGATAACAGCCACACCATCGAGAGCAATTTTTGTATCTGCAAGCTTTTCTTTCTCAGAATCCTTCAGCTCTCTGGAAGACATACCGATGTCGGAAACGCCTTCTGTAGCAGCCTTAATGCCTGCGCCGGAGCCATTCTGTTCGATGCTTATCTTTACATCCTTGTTCTTTTCCATGTAAGCGGCAGCAAGCTTTTCCATAACAGGTCCTACCGATGTTGAGCCTGAGATTGAGATTTCACCGCTGAGTGCTGTTTCGGGAGCTGCATAAGCTTCGCCATCAGCTACTGAGATGTATTTTTCATCCGTGAGAAGCTGCTGACCGTCAGCGCTCATGATGTAGGAAATAAAGTCCTTTGCAAGGTCAGATAACTTGTCTTCGACATAGCAGATTACAAAAGGTCTTGAAACCTTGTAGTCGCCTGACTTAACATTTTCAGGTGTCGCTTCAACTCCGTCAACCTTAAGTGCCTTGACATCATCGTAAAGTGAACCAAGAGATACATAGCCGATTGCGCTCTCATTGCCTGCAACTGTAGACATCATAACCGATGTGCTGTTTGTGATTTCAGCAGTAACTGTGGTTGCATCCTTATCGTTCTCATCGACAATGCCCATAAGCTCAACGAACGCGCCTCTTGTACCGGAGCCATCCTCACGGCTGATAACGTTGATTTCGCCAAGATCTACTGTAGAGGAAGTATCATCATCCGATGATGTGTTGTTGGCATTGTTGCAACCAACTGCCATGGAAAGAATAAGGGCTGCCGAAGCTGCAAGAGCAACAATCTTCTTTGTTTTAAACATAATTATTTCTCCTCGAAAAAATACAATATAAATTATTCTTTACTGTCTTATCGGAATTCTGTTTTGATTTTTTGTTTCTTGTTCTTACCGCGGTATGTCTATATTATATATTGCCCTTGTTAAATGCAAAATCTCATTTATGTTAAATCTCAGTAAAATGAAAAAATAACCGCCGCGAAACGTCAAAAGACATTTCGCGGCGGTTAGCAGCGTAAGCAATTATTAAATTACAATCAATTAAGCACGCATAAGATTTTCAAATTCCTCACCGGACATTTTTTCGTTTTCTATGAGGAAGCTGGCCACTTCGTGAAGTTTATTCATATGCTGCTTGAGAATGTCGCCAGCAGCCTTATAGCCTGCTGAAATGAGTACGCGGATTTCGCTGTCAATTTCATTTGCAATCTCATTAGAATAATCGTTTGTATGTCCGAAATCGCGGCCGAGGAACACTTCTCCGTTGGAGGAGCCATATTTGATCGGACCGAGCTTTTCGCTCATACCGTACTTTGTGACCATTTCCTTTGCAAGATTGCTGGCGCGCTCAATATCATTGGACGCACCTGTGGAAATATCCTCCAGCACCAAAGCTTCTGCAACACGTCCGCCAAGCAGCACGGCAATGTCCTCTTTCATCTCGCTGCGAAGCTTATAAGAACGATCCTCCTGCGGCAAACTCATTGTATAGCCTCCGGCCATGCCTCTGGGGATAATCGAGATTTGATGCACAGGATCCTGTGTCGGGCAGAAATAAGTCACAATGGCGTGACCTGCTTCATGATAAGCCGTCAGGCGCTTTTCCTTATCGGAAATCTTCTTTGACTTCTTCTCTGTACCTGCAACGACCTTGATAGTTGCTTCTTCGATTTCCTTCATTGTGATAGCCTTAAGGTTTCTTCTGGCCGCCAGCAATGCAGCTTCGTTGAGAAGATTTTCAAGATCTGCGCCGGTAAAGCCTGCTGTTGATTTGGCAATAGTTGAAAGCTCAACGTCGGGGGCAAGAGGCTTATTCTTGGCATGTACCTTGAGAATTTCCTCTCGACCCTTGATGTCGGGATAACCTACCAAAACCTGACGGTCAAAACGACCGGGACGTGTAAGAGCAGGGTCAAGGATGTCAGGGCGGTTGGTAGCGGCAATCATAATTACACCCTCGTTAGCGCCGAAACCGTCCATCTCAACGAGCAGCTGGTTGAGTGTCTGCTCGCGTTCATCGTGTCCGCCGCCGAGACCTGCGCCCCTGTGACGACCGACAGCATCAATTTCATCTATAAAGATAATACATGGATTGTTCTTCTTGGCCTGGTCAAAAAGGTCACGCACACGCGACGCACCGACACCTACAAACATTTCAACGAAGTCTGAACCTGAAATGGAGAAGAACGCAACACCTGCTTCGCCTGCAACAGCGCGGGCAAGCAATGTCTTACCTGTACCGGGAGGTCCTACAAGCAGCACGCCCTTGGGAACATGTGCGCCAAGCTCATCATATTTCTTGGGGTTCTTGAGAAAATCCACGATTTCGCGAAGTTCCTCTTTTTCCTCATCAGCACCGGCAACATCTTCAAAGGTAGTCTTACGTTTCTCGTCATCAACCTTTTTGATTTTAGCCTTGCCGAAATTCATCTGCTTGCTGTTTTCACCCATTGCGCCGTTCACGCGCTTGATCATAAAGTACCAGATAAACGCCAAACCAACAACCATTATAATTACCGGCAAAAGACTTGCAAGCAGGCTGTTGTCCTGTTTCGGTTCATAATCCTCGCCGATGTGTATACCGGCTTCTTCCAGTTCAGCGAGATCCTGCTTGACATCAGTTACAAACAAATTAACATCAGGAACTCTATAAACAATTGGCTGATTTTTAGTTTTATCAGAATTGTCTTTCAGATTGATGGTGAGTATACCTGTGTCAAATGAAAGGTTGAAGTCCGAAACGGTTTTGGACTTTTCGCTGTTCACGCTGAAATATTCCATTATCTCAGAATATTTGTAATCGTCCGGCTTGCGCTGATTCACAAGGAAACAGAGCGCAATAATAAGCAGCACCGGTATTCCGATTGCGATAATGTAACTGCCTATTTTTTTGTTTTTGTTTTCCAAATATGCCACTCCTAACTTAATAATGACAATTATTATATAGTATAATTATGTCAATTGTGTGAATAAACTGATTCTTTTAGCACTCCGATGTACGGAAGATTGCGATATTTTTCATTATAATCAAGACCGTATCCCACAATAAACTCATTTCCGACTGTACCGCCGACATAATCCGCAGAAATTTCCGACTGTCTGCCGGAGGGCTTGTCAAGAAATGTACAAATTTTAAGGCTTCGCGGATTGCGCTGCTTGAGCAGCTCAACAAGGCTGTTTAACGTGATACCTGAATCAATAATGTCCTCAACTATAATTACATCCCTGTCGCAAATATCTGTGCGAAGATCCTGAATAATAGTTATCGAGCCTTTGGATTTTGTACCGGCGTAGCTGGACACTATCATAAAATCAATTTCGCAGTTGATTGAAAGATTGCGCATAAAGTCAGCCAGGACAACAACCGAACCTTTAAGCACAGCTACGAGAAGAGGATTCTTGCCCGCGTAATCACGGCTTACTTCTCCACCGAGCTTCTTCATTATGCCCTTTATCTCGCGCTCGTTATAAAGGATCTTTTGTATGTCCTGATCCATCTCATTTTTCATTTTAATTCCACCCTTTCCGAGTACTGATTTTGTCACATCACTTCAATATATATAACCTTTTCGGTAGAATCAGTCACCTGGCAGCCTTCAGCGGGACCTATGCCGCATATCCATGCGAGCTTTCCTCCGCTTTCGAGCAGCAGCGTTCTGGCTCTTTCCTCCAATGGGATTTTTTTCTCATTAAATAGCTTTTTGAGCGACTTTGTATTTCCGCGCCCTGCCTGGCTGAAGAAATCCCCGTCATTTCTGAATCTGAATATTGATGTGTTTTCTATTGTATCACAATCTAATGAATTTTGGAACACATTTTTATAAATTTTGCAAATATCCTCATAATTCTTTCTATCAATCACCTTTATTATGACTTTTTGTCCAAAAGGAGTGATAATATTTTTATCGTAAATACTTGATTGCCACAATTTATCCGCAGCCGGCATTTTGAGCTTGTACGTCTTTTTGCAAAAAGCTATCGAATTACCAGTAAAGCTAATCACATTGTCACCGGTTAAATTCACCGATCCGCTGCCTTGCTCAATACATTGCAGCATAGCCGAAATATGCCTGTATTCGGGTATTATCCCTAGTCTTTCACGACAAATTATAACCAACGCTCTGCGTGCAACTGCCGAATGGACTTTGTAAATCATATTAGCTTTACATTCGCTCATATACTCAGCAGCAACAATTTCGGCCTCTTTTTGTATATAATCTTCATCCTCCGCAGCGCATTCCGACAGCCGTGACATAGCTGATAAGATTGAGGGGTTCATCTCCCGCATTATCGGAATAATTTGCAGCCGGATTTTGTTTCGGGCATAATCTGATGAAAGATTTGTCGAATCAGTCATGTATTCTATATTATGCTCAGAACAATACGCTTCTATCTCACCCCGCTCGCATAAAATAAGCGGTCGTATGATATTTCCCCTGACCGGAGGAATTCCTTTCAATCCGCTGAGCGAGCATCCGCGTATCATATGAAAGAGCATAGTTTCTGCCGAATCGGAGAGAGTGTGCGCTGTTGCTATCTTTCCGCCGCATTTAGCAGCTTCCTGCTCAAATATTTCATAGCGTACACTTCTGCCGCATTCCTCCAGACCTTTCCCATTCGACGCGGCGATTGCGGGAATATCACGCTCATAAAGCACAAATTTTACGCCCAGCTTTTTGCAGAACTTCTCTGCCGCCTGTGCGTCCCTCTCCGCTTCCGCACCGCGTATCATATGATTGACATGTACTGCGGTAATTTTCAGAGCAAATTCATCACGCAAGCTGCACAAAAAATGCAGCATTGCACATGAATCCGCGCCGCCTGACAAACCCACGATAATACTGTCCCCGTGGCTAAGCATGCTGTATTTTTCAATGGCAAGTCTGCATTTAATATTCACTGCGCACATCCTCCGCGGCGGTAAATCTAGTGGTTGCACCCGACCAGTGCAGCGGTATTTCGCATGTATTGCCGTGACGATTTTTGGCTACCATACAAATCGCGCGGCTTTGGTCAACCTCTTCGTTTGCGTTGCCCGAGCCATCTGACTGCTGATAGTATCCCTCACGGTAGAGAAAAAGAATTATGTCGGCGTCCTGCTCAATTGAACCGGAATCTCTCAAGTCAGAGAGCATGGGTTTATGACCTGTTCTGGATTCGGTAGCACGGTTTAGCTGTGAAAGGCACAGCACAGGCACCATAAGCTCCTTTGCCAGAATTTTCAGACCTCTGGTTATCTCGGAAATTTCCTGCACACGGTTGGCGATTTTGCCGTTGCCCATGAGCTGCAGATAGTCGATTACCACCAGCCCCACATCGCCCAAACGCCTGAGCTTTGCTTTCATTTCGGTAACACTGATATTACCGGCCTCATCAATATATATGGGTGAGGCATGCAGCTCCGCCGCCGCCTGCGACAATCTCGCCCATTCGTCGGGAGTTAATCGACCGTCGCGCAGGTGAAAGCTTTCTACGCCTGATTCACTGGAGAGCAATCGCAAAGCAAGCTGCTCTCGCGTCATTTCCAAGGAGAAAAATGCCACCTTTTTATTATGGCACATAGCTACGTTTCGAGCTATATTCAGCGCGAAGCTGGTTTTGCCCATACCGGGACGAGCCGCCAGAAGTATCAGGTCAGACTTATTCAAGCCGGAAATCGTATCATCAAGCGTCTTTATGCCGGTAGGCGTGCCTACAAATTCATCGCGTCGATCAGAGTTCATAAGCATAAGGTGGTCATATGCATCTATAAGGACCTCAGAAATCGGCTTAAGTCCCTGACTGCCGCGCGAATTGGCGATTTCATAAATTCGCTGCTCCGAGCGGTCAAGCACAACGCGCGCATCGTTTGTTTCGTCCGAAGCATCGTTTATAATTTCCTTGGCCGCCATAATGAGCGCGCGCATTTCGTACTTTTCACGAATAATTTCAGCATATGCTTCGACATTTGAAACCGAAGGCACTAAATCAGCAAGTGTAAAGAGATATTGCTTTCCGGTTTCCTCTGTAAAAACGCCTATTCCCACCAGCTCGTTCAGAACGGTGATAATATCAACAGGCGAGCCGGCACGAAACAATCTGTGCATTGCGGCGAATATTTCGCGGTGATTTTCGTTATAAAAATATTCCGGACGGACTATATCAAGAATTCTGTTAAGACATTCCGAATCCAACAAAACTGCGCCTAGCACAGATTGCTCCGCCTCATTGTTAGACGGCAGAACGGTCTGTCTGCCGCCGGCAATTTCATTGATATTCTCCATAAAGCCGCCGTCCTTTCATAGTTTTAATTCGGTAGATGTCTGAATAAGATGTCTGAATAAAGCGCGATTTACGCCTCTTTGACAACCTCAATATTAAGCTTTGCGGAAATTCCCGTGTAAAATTTGACCTCGCACTCAAATGTTCCGAATGTTTTTATTTCAGAATGAAGTGTAATTTTTTTCTTATCAACCTCTATTCCGAACTGCTTCTTTAAAGCCTCGGCGACTTCCTTTGCAGTAATAGAACCGAAAAGCTTGCCGCTCTGACCTGCTTTACCGACAATATTCAGCGTCTTGCCGTCAAGCTTAGCTTTTTTTGCCTCGGCGGCGGCCTTTTCTTCTGCTACACGGAACGCAGCTGCGCTTTCCTTGTTGTTCTTGTCGTTCATAGCCTGAGCATTGGCTTCAACAGCCAGCTTTCTGGGGAAAAGGAAATTTCTGGCGTATCCGTCAGATACGTTCACCAAGTCACCCTTCTTACCTGTTCCTTTAACATCCTGATTTAATATTACTTTCATTTATTTTCTTTCCTTTCATATTTATTATTTATCCGGATTTTCGTCCGTCTTTTGTTCTTCGCGGAATTCGTCTATTGCGGCTTTCAGCTTTTCTTCCACTTCGTCCATCGAAGCGTCCTCAAACTGAGCCGCCGCCATAGTCATATGACCGCCTCCACCCAGCTTTTCCATTATAAGCTGAACATTCACCTTACCGAAAGAGCGTGCGGATATGTTCACCTGGCTGCCGGTAATAAATATTACAAACGATGCGGAAATGCCGTTGATATTAAGCATTTCGTCAGCAGCCTGTGAAGCGATTACCCTTATGCCATCGATATCCTCGTCTGTGCAGGAAATCGCACAGTCGCCATACAAATCAGCCGAGGAAACAAGCTGAGATTTTTCGATGTATGTTTGCAGAGAACCCGAGAAGAAACGCTTGACGTCGATAGTATCGGCGCCCCTGCGACGCAGATAAGCTGCGGCTTCAAAGGTTCTGGCGCCGGTTTTAAGTACAAAACTCTTAGTATCCAGCATTATACCCGACAACAAAGCCTCCGCTTCAGGGCGCGCAATAGCAGTTTCGTGCATGTAAGGCGCAAGCTCGGTCACCATTTCACAAGTGGATGAGGCATAAGGCTCGTGGAAGAAAATCACGGCGTTTTGTATCCGCTTCACGTTCATGCGGTGGTGATCAATTATTACCACAGTCTGAGCCGCATTATACACAGCCTTGCTTTCAATCACTTCGGGAGAATGTGTGTCTAATATTATCAGCAGAGAATTGTCTGTCATCGTGTCCAACGCCTCGTCTGGCGGTATGAACCAATCGACGTTCTTAGTCTCGCGGTATGAATCTATAAGAGGCTGCGCAAGAGTTGCGCTTTCGTCAACTACTATCCGAACCGTCTTGTCGGTATCCTTTTGCAGCGCTTCTATAATGCTTGCCATACCTATACCTGCGCCTATCGCATCCAGGTCTGAGAATCTGTGCCCCATTATAAAGCACTTATCTGCCGCTTTGATTAGTTCTATCATAGCCTGCGCGACCATTCGTGTGCGAACCTTGCTCTGCTTTTCAACTGACTTCGACACGCCGCCATAGAAGGAATATCCGTCGGCATCCTTGACCGCCGCCTGATCGCCGCCGCGCCCCAAAGCCATTTCCAAAGCCTGATTCGCCCAGTATTCGCACTCACTGAAATTCGCGCCGCCGCGCCCCACACCGATTGACAGAGTGACTGGATTGCCGCCTTCAATTATGATCTTGCGTGCCTCAGTCAGCACGGAAAATCTCGATGAAATTATCTTTTGCAGATACTGCTCCTCAATCATTATAAAGCTGCGGTCGCGGGCATTTATTCTGGAAATGCAATTGTAATTTTCTACCCATTTGCCTATCAGTGATTCCACGGCCGACACTACTCTGACGCGCTCATTTTCGCGCACCTTGAGCATTTCTTCTTCGTTGTCAAAAACAACAAGAATCACGGCAGGGCGGCTGATATTGTAATCGTTTTCGGTTTTTTTCAAAGCAGTTATATCGTTGAAGTACAGGACAAACTGCTCTGTCTCATCTATTTCCAATCGACTGACCGAAACAGTATAAACTTTCTTTTCTTTTTTTATCTCAAAGCTCTTACCGTTAGTAAGCCATTCCTCGTCAAAGCCCTTGAATACACGCGGCAGCTTGACTCCTTGGGCGTCTGCTCCGAGCAAAATAAGCTCGCGGAACGACTCGTTATACCAAACGATTTCTCCCTGGCGTGAGACTGTAACGGCGGGGACAGGAATATTGTTCAGTGCGTCCTTATCTGAGGTATCAAGCGATTGGGATACCTCAGATATATAGGTGCGGATGTTTCCTTTGACCATGTTTGACATGAAAAGTGAAAACGCAATTGCTCCCGCTCCGATTATTAAACCAACAATTTTCAGCACCGGACTCTTTGACATAAATAAAATAAGTATGACCAACACTGCGATTATACATATATTTACATATGACAAAGGTGCGAGCAGCCAATATTTTCTGTTTTTCATCGAAATCACCCCAAACCAAACTTTATTGCCGAAAATAAACTCATACTTCCATTATTATCGGCAAAATCATCGGGCTGCGCTTGGTGCGCTCATAGATAAACTTGGACAAATCATCGCGGACACGTCCCTTGATAAGTCCCCATTCACGTATCCCCTCGCTGTAGCAATCCTCCAGCGCGTCTGACGCAATCTTTTTCGCCTCGTCAAGAAGAGGTTCGGCGTCTCGAACGTAAACAAATCCGCGGGATACTATGTCGGGACCGGAGACAGTAAGCCCCTCATCAGAGCTTATCGCCATAACTACGATTATCAGACCGTCCTGACCCAAATGCTTGCGGTCACGCAGAACCACGCTGCCAACATCTCCCACGCCAAGACCGTCGACAAGCAGCTTACCGCTCGGCACCGAGCCGATTTTCTTGATGTGGTCATCGCAAACCTCCACGCAGTCACCTAAATCAGCTATGCAAACATTGCTGTCCGGGATGCCGACTGCGCGTGCAAGACCTGCCTGCTTGAGCAAATGCTTCTGCTCACCGTGAACAGGAATAAAGTATTTTGGTTTGACCAGGCCGAGCATAAGTTTAAGCTCTTCCTGACAAGCATGACCCGAAACGTGAACATCATACATCTTTTCATAAACGACCTCACATTTGTGCTTGAGAAGCTCATTTACTACGTTGCCAACATTCTTTTCGTTGCCGGGAATGGGATTTGCCGATATTATTATGAAATCGTCAGGGCCTATTTCCACTTGTCTGTGGTCAGAAAATGCCATGCGGGTGAGCGCGCTCATCGGCTCGCCCTGGCTGCCCGTCGTAATAAGCACAACCTTGTTTTTGGGATAGCGGTTGAGCATTGAAATATCTATCATCACCCCATCGGGTACGTTGAGATAACCAAGCTCCTGAGAAATGCTGACGGCGTTTATCATGCTGCGTCCGCTGACAGCTACCTTGCGGTCAAATTTCGATGCATAATCAATTATCTGCTGTATTCTGTAAATGTTTGAAGCAAATGTCGCTATAATAATTCGTTTATTCTTCGCTGATTCACATTGGAAAAGCGTATTAAACGCCTCGCCCACCTTGCGCTCACTCATGGTAAATCCGCTGCGTTCGGCATTTGTGGAGTCGGCCATCATGCATAAAACGCCTTTCTTGCCGAGCTGAGCGAATCTGCCCAAATCTATCATATCTCCGTGAATGGGTGTGGCATCAATCTTGAAGTCGCCGGTGTGAACTATAGTGCCGCCGGGAGTGTGGATTGCGAAGCCCACCGCGTCGGGAATAGAATGATTTACGTTTAT
>JAQXFQ010000162.1 GCA_029005175.1 Bacillota bacterium | reverse complement strand
GTAAATTTATTGATTTTACACTTTAGCGAAATTTTAGGAGATAACGCGCCCATAAGACTTATGTCGACGATTGTTGTAATAGTAAAATAGATAATCACAGATATTATAACTAATAGAATGATTAAAGGTATTGTTTCCATTATTTTTCCCTTCAAATAGCAAATTCAAAGTAATCACTTATTCTTTCTGCTCACTGTCAATATAGACAACAGGTAACATACCACTGCCGTCACAGCCATGACGATTATCGCAGTGGTTAAATTGGTGCTGTAATCTCCGAATTCAAAATTCACGCCCATAAAATGCTCGAAATCCGTGCGTGTGAAGCCCTCGTAGCCCTCGGGAATTACTGCGGGCATTGAGCTGAAGGTCTCCTCCAGCAAGTCGTCCATAAGCAATGTGCGCAGTGCCGAAGCCGAATATGTGCATGGGAAAAGCTTTACAACCCACTGCATTCCCTCCGGAAGATTTCCGACAGGCATGTAAATGCCCATGAGAAAGCCTATCAGTGTACCTATGACTGTTGACAAAGCGGAAAACGCGCCTGAGGTTTTCAGCAATGATGTAATAAAGAACACAAGAGAGCCGTTTGCCAACACAGCCAGCACTATGATTCCCAGCGTCTTTAAAATGGTTTCGACACTCGGTAGATCTCCGCCGAGATATACGATGTACGCCATGCCCGCAGCAAAGGCAATTATGCTCATGATTATACCGACTACCACGCAGCTTATGATATATCCGCCTGCAAGCGAACTGCGTTTTAGCGGAGAGGTGTAAAAATCCTTGTAAATCTTTCGCGACTTGTCCTCAACCATCGTATTCAGCGCGCCAAGAGCGGTCGTAGTTGTGGTGACGGCGACAATGCCGGCAACCAGCCATGTGCCCACAAGCACCTCAATATTCGGTACCTCACTCATGCCCTTGTTGAGTGAGTCGGTCAAAAAGAAAATATTCAGTGCTATAATTACCAGCACCGCAAATAATGAGAAAATAACGCTTGTTTTATCGCGGAAATATAATTTTATGTTGCGTTTTGCCATTGTAAACATAATTCAAAAACTTCCTTTCTCAATCTCTTTATTCCAAATTTGTACCTGTAGCATTCAAAAATGCGTCGTCCATCGTGCCGTTGACCACCTCAAAATTCACAAAGCAGTCCTTGCACTTCTCAATAATCGGAATGGCCTGCATGGTATCGTTCAGCTTGACGTTCAGCGTCTCCGCTCCCTCGATGTACTCCGCGCCTATTTCCTGCAATCTTGCGGCAAGTGCTTCCTTATCGGTGTATTTCATTTTCAGCATATCGCTGCTGTACTGCTCCTTTAATTCAATCGGCGTGCCTCGTGCGATAATCTCGCCCTTGCTCATAATTGTGACATAATCCGCCTGCGCGGCTTCCTCCATGTAATGAGTGGTGAGGAATACCGTCATTCCGCTGTCTTCACGCAGGCTCTTAATCGTATTCCAAACGCTCTTGCGTGTCTGCGGGTCGAGACCGGTTGTCGGCTCGTCGAGAAACAGCACCTTCGGGGTGTTCAGCAGGGCGCGGGCAATATCCGCTCTTCTGCGCTGACCGCCCGACAGTTTGCCGTAACGGCGGTTCAGAAATTCACCCAAGCCTACTGTTTCACTGATTTTTGACACTTTTTCCTTGACCTGCGACTTGCTCATACCGTAGAACGAGCCGCGCAGCATGAGATTCTCCTTGACGGTGAGCAGCGGGTCGAGCAGGCTGTCCTGGAACACAATTCCGATTTCATGACGAATCTCATCGTCATCCCTGCCCAGCACATGACCGCCCAGCGTAACGCTGCCGCCGTCGGGCCGGAGCATGGTGGAAATCATGTCAATGGTGGTTGATTTGCCCGCGCCGTTGACGCCGAGAAAGGCAAACAGCGAGCCTTGTTCCACGCTGAAGCTTATTCCTTTGACTGCCTTAACCTCACCGAACGATTTTTTCAGATTGCTTACTTCAATAATATTTTCCATTTTATTTATCCTCCTCGTGATGTTGCTTCTTCATTTCTGAAATTTTCTTGTTTATATCTGAAGCCGTTATCTGCTCGCTTACCAAAAGCACCACTACCACACCGACATATGCCGCGCTGAGCATTCCAAACACAATCAGCATGATATTCCACGTAAAAGGGAATACACCCAGCACACCGCCGCCAAACAGAAACACTGTCAGGAATACATCTATAAAATTAATCAAATATTTAACAGGCTCACTTTTTATCGGAATAAAAGAAGTTATAACAATTACAAGTGAAACCATGGCGCACACCGCAAACAGTGCATATACCGCCTTAGCCCCTACAGGTGCATTCATTACACCTGATAACGCTGCATACAGCAGCATTATTATTGTAAACGATGTGCATGTCATGGTGAAAAAATAGCCTATTCTCTTTTTAAAATTCATAATCTCATCTCCAAATCATATGCCGAATTTGCTCTTGAATGCCGGCAGATAATGTCTGTTGATAATCAGCTTCTCGCCGTTCTCCAGCTTTGCCTCGTATCTGCTGTTCATAAGCGGGCGCACACTGTCGAGCTTCATTATGTTTACAATGCACGACTTGCTGATTCGCACGAAATTCGCCTTTTCAAGCTGTTCCTCCAGCTCGTACAGCTTCATTGTACATTCGTAAACATCGCTGTGCAGGTAAATGAACGTCCTCTCATCTATGCTCTCGAAATAGAAAATATCCTCCAGCGAAATCACCTTGGTTTCGCCGTCCTTGACGCCGGAAACGGAAAACATGCTCAAGCGTATCTGCCGGATTATACGCTCCAGCCTCTCGTCCACGATTCCGCATTTAATGGTTATCTCGGTATCGTTGTATTCGTCCGACTGTTCAATAAACAGCTTCATTTTTTCTGCATCCGTCCTCTCTCTTTGCTGTACATATATTACCACAGCTGAACTAATTTGAAAAGGGGGTGAACGATGTCTTGCATTTATTCGGGGGCAAAATGCAAAACATCAATAAAAACAAAAAAATCCGCATGAGAATTTCCAACCGAAATTAACACATGCGGATTTGTCATTTAATTTTAATTATCTTTCAATGCGTTCACATTATGCAATGGATGCACCGTTTACGATTTCAGCAAACTCAGACTTGAGTGTATCGTCAGCAGCTTCTGTTGTGCTAAAAACAATGTAGATGATCTTGCCGTCAACAGACTTGAAATAATAGTAAACATACTGATTATCAGATAAAGCCTCGAAAGATGCCACGCCATCCTCTGATGTGGTCACAGCAGGTGTCTGACCGTCCTCTGTAACAAGTTCGTTTCCGCTGATGATAGCTTTTGCGTAATTTTCGGCAGTTATATCATACTCATCAACAAGTGCGTAAACGAAGTAATCCGCGCCGTAATACTGCTGTGCATTGAGCTGCTCAACATCGCCGCCGACTGTCATCCTGACGCCGCCGACAGTGATTTCCTTAGTTTCAGCGGGAGTCTCGGCAAGCTCAACGGAATCTACTATTTTAATGTATTCATCACGATACATGTCTTCTTCACCGCTCTTGGCAAAGAACTGAACCATATAGTAGTTATATCCAAGCTCCAGACCGTATGCCGTATAAGCGAATTCAATATCCTTAACTGTAGATTTATAGTCAATAAACACCTTATCGCCCGATGTTTCAACCTTTGAATCAAGCTTATTTGCATCAATTACTGCATTGAGGTAATCAGATACACTTTTGCAGCCGCTCTGCTTGAAAGCCGCAGCCGGCTCACTTGTAACTGTCACGCCAAAATAATCACAGTAGTACTGCTCAACCTTATTGCCGCTTGCGTCTGTATTGGTATTGTCAAACTCCATATCACTGCGTATATCGAGCTTCAAGCCGTTAAGCTCTACATTCTTATACTCCTTAGCAGGTGAATACGCGCTGCATGCGGTCATTGCCAGCAAGGTAACTGCGGCAAATGCGGCAACAAGAACTTTTTTTAATGATTTCATTTTGTTCTTCCTCCAACAATTAATAAAAAATTAGGGCGTGTTGACACTATGATAATGTGCGGATTTTTGAGATGATTTTGTTCCGCTCTAGGCAAAAATCCGCAGGCGGGCTGTCGCCCGTCAAGGATTTTTAACGACGAACGGGGCAAAATCAGCCAAAAAGACGCGCG
>JAQXFQ010000161.1 GCA_029005175.1 Bacillota bacterium | reverse complement strand
GGCCTGCCCCCTTGGATTCCCATTGTAGGTGTCCTATTTTAGTGCTACTGTAAATTATGATTTATCAGACTATTTCTCAATAACCTTAATGCCTAGTTCCGCGAGCTGTGCTTCGTCAACCGGCTGGGGGGCGTTGGTCATGGGTTCGCTTGCGTCCTTGACCTTGGGGAATGCTACAACATCGCGCAGGGATTCCGCTTTGCACATGAGCATAACCAAGCGGTCAAGACCGATGCCGAAGCCGCCGTGCGGGGGTGCTTCATACTTGAATGCGTCGGTGAGGAAGCCGAACTTCTCCTGTGCCTGTTCGGGAGTGAAGCCGAGAGCCTCAAACATCTTCTCCTGAAGCTCAGGGTCGGTGATTCTGATAGAGCCGGAGCTAAGCTCAATGCCGTTGAGCACGAGGTCATATGCCTTTGCATACACCTTGTCGGGGGCATTGTCGAGATACTGTATGCACTCGTCAAGCGGCGCGGTAAAGGGATGGTGCATTGCGTCCCAGCTCTGTGTATCTTCATTATATTCAAAGAACGGGAATTCTACGACCCACAGGAAATTGAAGGTGTCGGGGATAATATCCAGACGCTTGGCAACCTCCTGACGGAGCGCACCAAGTACGGGGAGCGTGACCTTGTTCTTGTCGGCTACGATGAGGATAACATCGCCCTGCTCTGCGCCCATTCTCTCGAGGATAGCGTCAAGTTGACCCTCCTTGAGGAATTTGGAGAAAGTGCAGGTGGGAGCTTCGTCTGCCCAGCGAATCCATGCCAATCCCTTTGCGCCGATGCCCTTGGAGTATTCAACCAGCTTGTCGATTTCCTTGCGGGTGTATGTCTTGACGGCATTCTTGGCGCAGATAGCGCGGACGCTGCCGCCGTTTTCGATTGCGGAGGTGAACACGCCGAAGTCGGTGTCTTTGGCGATGTCGGTGATGTCGGTGATCTCCATGCCGTAACGGGTGTCGGGCTTATCCGAGCCGTAACGGGACATCGCCTCGTTGTAGGTAAGGCGGGGGAGCGGCATGGGAACGTCGATACCCATTGTTTCCTTAAAGAGATACTTCACAAAGCCTTCGCCCACGGAGAGTACGTCCTCCATGTCAACGAAGCTCATTTCAACGTCGATCTGGGTGAATTCAGGCTGTCTGTCGGCACGCAAGTCCTCGTCGCGGAAGCAGCGTGCAAGCTGAAAATACTTGTCAAAGCCCGACACCATGAGAAGCTGCTTGTAGAGCTGTGGCGACTGGGGAAGTGCATAGAAGCTGCCGTTGTGAACGCGGCTTGGAATGATGTAGTCGCGAGCACCCTCGGGGGTGGACTTTATCATCATTGGGGTTTCGATTTCGATAAATCCGTTGTCCGAGAAATATCTGCGCGCGGCCTGCATGACCTGGTGCTTGAAGAGAATATTTTTCATCAAAGCGGGGCGGCGCAGGTCGAGGTATCTGTTTTTGAGGCGGATTTCCTCGGCGGTTTTGCAGTTGTCTGTGATTTCAAACGCAGGTGTGACGGCCTTGTTGAGGATTCTCAGCTCGGTGACGGAGATTTCAACGTCACCTGTGGGAATGTCGGGGTTCTTTGAGGAACGCTCTCTGACTGCGCCGACAGCCGCCAATACGTATTCGCTGCGGCAGGACTTGGCCTTTTCAAACACCTCCGCGGCGGTGGTTTCGTCAAACGTAAGCTGAAGTATGCCTGTGCGGTCGCGCAGGTCTATGAATATAAGTCCGCCCTTGTCGCGCTGCTTTTGAACCCAGCCGCAAACCGTTACGGTTTCTCCGATATTTTCGGCTCTGAGCGTGCCGCAGTAATGGGTACGCTTAAGCCCTGACAATGTTTCTGCCATTTCAGATTCCTCCGATAAAAATAAATAAATTTTATGTCTTGAAAATATAATGTATTGTAATAATCCGAATAAAAATTACGGATTGTTATTGATTTATAGTATCTTTTTTGCCTATAAAAATTTTTGAAATTGCAAATTCCGCTAAATATATGAGAATTACGCCCGATATGTAGCAGATTATGTCCTTGAGGTCGGCATGCGAGCCGATAATTATGCCCAGCAGGCTGCCTTTGTCGATGCCGAATATTCCGCAGAAATCAAAATACTGAATGATTTCAGCCGAAATCCCCAAACTGCCCACAGCGAGCGGCAGGAATTTATTCGGGCGGGTGTAAAATATCCTCACGAAGCAGTAGATGAGCGGAATTATCAGCACGTCGCCGACATATGCGCGTATAAATCCGCCGCAAAATGCGCCGATGATTATTTCAATGATGAGCAGTGCCGCAAATGAGCAGGCGGCGAAAATTCGTTTTTTCATTTAATTTACCCTCAATCCCAC
>JAQXFQ010000160.1 GCA_029005175.1 Bacillota bacterium | reverse complement strand
CAAACGGCTGTATTATTTTAGGTGGAAAATTTATAGATGAAAATGAGTATCACGATAAATCATAATTTACCATAGAGTACGCAACATCGGGAATCCAAGGGGGCAGGCCCTCTTGGCGGGGTCAAGGGGCAGCGCCCATTGTGGGGTCGTAGGGGCAAAGCCCCTACAAAGCTAAAGTGCAAGAAAAAAGCCAAAACAGAACAACACACCCATGCGAAGCCCATAGAAACCCAACGAGAAAATCGAAGATTTGCGAGTGGACGTTGCGCAGATAAATTATGATTTATCGTGATACTCATTTTCATCTATAAATTTTCCACCTAAAATAATACAGCCGTTTGGAATTCACAATGAAAACCAAACGGCTGTAAATTTTACTTTAGATTATGCATTGATCAGCGCATCGGCAAGCTGCTGCATTGATTCAGGAATTTCGCCCTTGAGGGAGGACTTAATTGTTACAGTCGGCTCGAGAATAGTGATATTTTTCATAGATTCGAGAGAAGCTTTCATCAGTTTGGCCGCCATGGGTGCCCATGTGCCGTTTTCGATGAAACCGACTGTGCGCTTCTGATAGCTCTTTGCCTTGAGATGGCTTATGAATTCCTCCATGCATGGGAAAAGTCCGCCGTCATATGTAGCGCAGGCGAGCACAAGCCTGTCATAGCGGAATGCGTCCTCAACAGCTTCGGCCATATCATCGCGTGAGAGGTCGGCGATAGAAACTTTAGGTGCGCCCTTGCTTTCGAGCAATTCCTTGAGCTGCTTGGCGGCATCTGCCGTATTGCCGTGAATTGAAGCGTACGCAATGAAAATACCCTTGTCCTCAGGCTCATAGCTGCTCCAGGTGTTGTATTTGTCTATGTAGTAGCCGAGGTTTTCGGTGAGAATCGGACCGTGCAGAGGGCATATTGTCTGAATGTCGAGCGCAGCGACTTTTTTGAGCAATGCCTGAACCTGCGCGCCGTATTTGCCAACGATGTTGAAGTAGTAGCGGCGAGCCTCGCATGCCCAATCTTCATCCGCACTGAGTGCGCCGAATTTGCCGAAGCCATCTGCCGAGAAGAGGATTTTTTCGCTTGATTCGTAGGATACCATGACCTCAGGCCAGTGAACCATGGGAGCCATCACAAATGTAAGGGTGTGGTTTCCGAGGCTGAGAGTGTCGCCCTCTTTGACTGTGATTGAGCGGTCGGAGATGTCAAGGTTAAAGAATTGATTGTACATGGTAAAGGTTTTTGCGTTGCCGACGATTTTCATTTCCGGGTAAAGCTCGGCAATGCGCTGAATATTTGCTGCGTGGTCAGGCTCCATATGCTGCACGACAAGATAATCAATAGTGCGTCCGTTCAGTGCAGTCTTTACATTCTCCAGCCACTCATCAGAGGCGCGCTTATCGACTGTGTCCATAAGGCAGACTTTCTCATCCATAATCAGATATGAGTTGTATGAGATACCGTTCGGCACAACATACTGGCTCTCAAAGAGGTCAAGTGTGGTGTCGTCGCAGCCAACGTAGATAACAGAATCAGTGATGTTTTTAACCATTTTAAATCATTCCTTGCCATAAATAATAAATATATTTTGTATTTTCATATATTGAAATATACAGTTTATTGTATTATACTATTAACAGTTTATATGTACTGTGGTATTTACCACATTTAAAAGGTGAGAATTTTATTTTGAGGAGAGAATTTATTGGACAAAATAAACCTGTTCAGCGGTATTGATTCAGAGGGATGCGAGAAAATAGCCGAGTGCTTCGGCATGAAGAAGAAAATATATGAGGAAGATGAAATTATACTCTCATACTCCGATAACGGAAAGAGTGTATATATAATTCAAAGCGGCGCAGCTCAGATTTCATGTATTGACGAAGACGGAAATTACAGCCTGCTGGAAAATCTTGCGGAGAACGATGTGTTCGGCGAGATGTTTTGTTTTCCGATTAACAATGTGCAGTACATTGTCAAAGCAACTCAGCGCACGGAGGTCTGTTCGCTTGATTATTATAAAATAATACGCCCCTGCGCTAACGTATGTGAATACCACTGCCGCCTGTTGGATAATTTCTGCGGCATAATGGCGGAGAAAGTGCAGACGCTCTCTATGCGTATTTCGATTTTAACTCAAAGGTCGGTTCGCCGCAAGCTGCTTACCTATTTGCAGGCGGCTAATTCAGGCGGCGGATATGAGGAATTCACGATAGCTCTGTCGCTCTCAGAACTGGCGGATTATCTGAATGTAGACCGCAGCAGCCTGATGCGCGAGATACGCAGCATGAAGCGGGAGCAAATACTGTGGTCAAAGGGTAGGAAATTCAGATTTATTGACCCACAATGAAACAACGCCGTTCTCACCAAATTCGGCAAGAGCGACGTTCTTTAGATATTATTTCGCATAAAGTTTCTTCAAGGTTTCTTTGGCTTCTTCAAGCCCCTGTTCGGCCGCCATTCTGCAATATCTGACAGCTTCGGCGTAGTTTTGCGGTACACCCTCACCGTCGCGATAGCAAAGTCCGAGACAATATTGCGCGTCGGGATGCCCGTCTTCAGCCGCGATTCGGTAACATTCGGCAGCTTCAACGTAATTTCCTTCACAGTAATAGTCGCAGCCCTTTTCCCATAAATCTTCCGCTCCCATTTCTTCTGTGAAGCTTTGGGGAGTGTAAGTTCGTGAGGTGAATCCGACAGCGCGCAGTATTCTCTGTGCTGTTGGCTCCATAATGCAGTGAAGGTCAGTGAGGTCAATCCACCAGCCCCATAAATCCTCAGGCACGTCTTTACCCGAAATCTTATCCATCATCACCACATAGACTTTTTTATCGCACATTTTTGCCATACGGTATTCCTTATATACATACGAGCGTGTTTCTCTTAAAAATAAGCCCTTTGTGATAAACATTATCACAGCCTTGCAGCTTCTGATGTGCGCGGCAATCTGGCGCTCCCATTCTGCGCCGTATTCTAAACCGTAGTCGTACCACATCGGCAGACCCTGCGCATGCAGGTCGCGGGCGATTGCACCAACTCTGTCGCTGTCCTCGCTGTTGTAACTGATAAAATATGCGCCGTTCTCATTTGACGGAAAAAATCCGAAATCCGCTGCCATTTGCCATGCACTCCCTCTGAAAAAATTCTTATAGTACAATTATAGTGGGAAATCAGCTAAATTTCAACAAGAAAAAGGAAGAACGCTCCAAAAACGCTCTTCCTTTTTAATTTTCGATTAAAAATTTTTACTTTATTGCAGTGCCCTCGGGAACGATGTCGTCAACGGAAATCACCTGACAGCCGCATGCGTTGTTGGTGGCGGCTAGCAGCATGCCGTTGCTCTGAACGCCGGAGAATCGTGCGGGTGCGAGATTTGCCACAACGATAATCTTCTTGCCGATAAGCTGTTCGGGGGTGTAGTCGTGCTTGATGCTGGAAACGATAACGCGCTCCTTGATGCCGTCAAAGAGTGTGAGCTTCAGACAGTTAGCCGACTTGCGGATCTCCTGACACTTTACGATCTTGCAAACGCGCAGATCGATTTTGCCGAAGGTGTCAATGTCGATTTCGTCCTTGACAGGCTCGACAGGGTCGGGATCGCCGTAAACTCTTGCGGGAGCTTCCGCAACGACTTCCTCCACAGGCTTATCAAGCTCAATTTCTTCTTCTGTCTGGGGATATGAGAAGTCGAGCAGCTTGATGTAACGCTCGGGATTGATTGCGAAGAGGAAGAGGTAAAGACGCGGACCCTTTTCCTTGTTGATGAGCAGCTTGTAAACGTCCTTAAAGAACGCGCCCTGAAGCTTTTTAAGCTCCTTGTCGGTGATTGCGCTGACGTCGTAAACCTGCTTGGGAATGTCGTAAAGCTCGGTGTTCAGTTCATCAAGAGTGTAGCCGCCCTTTTCGATGTAAGCGTGCAGCAGCTCGATTTCTTTCTTCTCCTCGTCTGAGAGGGTGTTGTAAACATCAAAGTTGCGTGTGACGCGAAGCTTGTTCATCTGGTCGGGAGCGCACTGCTCAAGCCAATACTTAGCGCGGTCGAGGCGGTCGGCGAATTGCTCGTACTTGTAGGGCGTGCCGATTTTCTCAAATACGGTTTCGAGCATGGGAATATTAAAGTCAACGACAGAACCGAGCTGAACCAGCAGACCCATTGGAACGGTTTCAAGCTTGCGGTCTCTGATGGTGGTGTTGTACATGATAGACTTGACATAATCGTCCGCCGTGCCGTCCTGAACGGCGTTGTACATCTTGTCAAATTCAAAATACTGGCGCAGGATGCCGTCGTCAAAGCAGAAGTCAAAAGCCTTGAGCGGCTCGGTCTTGGAATAAAGCCAGAGAATGACCTCGGGCTGATAAATTTTCAGCAGAGCCTCGGGAGTGAGGTTCAGACCGGAAGAACCTGACATCTTGCCGGTAGTACCCTTTATGCCGATAAACTCGTAGCCCTGGAAAATAGGCGGCTCGTAGTCGAATATAGCCTTTGAGATCTCCTTGCTGGTGTCGTAGCTGCCGTTGACTGTGGCGTGATCCTTTCCGCCCGGTTCAAAGTCAACGCCCTCATACATCCAGCGCATAGGCCAGTCGATCTTCCACGCAAGCTTGCAGTTGTGGTCGGTGTTGAAGTTGAATGTGCCGTGATGACCGCACTGGCACTCGTATTCGGCGGTCATGGTTTCTTCGTCAAAGGAAACTATCTTAGTTGTATCCTTGCCGCACTCGCTGCAATAGATGCCGACGGGGAAATATGCCTCACGTTCGCCCTCCTGAGCGTCCTGAGTACGGTGGCTGTCGAGAATATCGAAAATCTCGCCTCTGTGCTTGAGGGCGTGAATGATGTATTCGGTATATTTGCCCGAGCGGTACATCTCAGACTGATAGCGGTAATCCATATCAATGCCGAATTTCTCGATGGAATCCATAAATTCTTTCTCGAAATAATCGGCGTAGGTTTTTGAGTCAGACTCAGGGAAAGGGTTCTTGACGTCGACGTAGGGCATGCCGATGTATTTTTCCATGTCGCTGTCAACCTTGGCGACATTCACGGGCACCTTTCTCAGGCGGTCAAACTCATCCCATGAAAAAAGCAGCTTTGCCTTTTTACCCTTAGCTCTGAGCGCGCGCACAACGAAGTAGCTGGTTGCGATGTCGCGGAAGTTACCTATATGTATAGAACCTGACGGGCTGATACCCGCAGCACAAACGTATTCTTCCTTATCGGGATTGCGGTCAATTATGCGCTGTGCTATTTCTTCTGACCAATGCATTTTTTTGTACATCTCCTAATTGTGAAATCATGCGTTGAATTACACAATTATCACATTTTGTTTTTGTAATATATTTTACTGTAAAACCGAACAAATGTCAATATAATTATTAAGGATACGCTGATTAAACGATCATTCTGATTGTTAGGCTTTGCCGTGGATTCGACCACGTGAAAATCCGTTACTGAGCATGGTCTGAATCGACTTATTAAGCATTTCCTTACGTACTATAAAAAATAGCATATCATCGCTTGCCGACCGGTGCAGCGTTGATTTTTAAATTTTTTGTGCACACGAATTTTCGCTTTTATTTTTGCTTAAGAATTTATATCTAAAAATTGCGGCTTGAATATACCGTGCATATTTGGTATAATAGTTGACAGATTTTTTGATGAGGATGATTTGATTATGACGCTGATGAATGTTGCGGGGCTTGAACTGTCGTTCGGCGCGCGAAATATATTTAGCGATGTTAATTTTTTGATAGACGAGCACGACCGCATCGGACTTGTAGGGGTCAACGGCTGCGGCAAAACCAGCCTTTTCAAGGTGCTGACGGGTGAATATTCGTCTGACACGGGAAGCTGCGCCAAAAGCAAGCTGACGCGTGTCGGTTATGTAGAGCAGTTTGCAGTCAGCGGAAGCAGGAGCGTATATGACGAGCTGCTCACAGTATTTGACGATTTAAAGGATATTGACAAGCGGCTGAGTGAAATAAATGCCATGATTTCACGCGGTGAGGGCAATATTGACGAATTGATAGAGGAGCAGCACAGGCTCACCGAGGAATATAACAATCGCGGCGGTCTGACCTACAAAAGCCGCGCGCGGTCGGCTTTGCTGGGATTGGGATTCAGAGAGGATCAGCTATCTCAGGGCGTTTATACCCTCAGCGGCGGACAGCGTTCCAAGGTGCAGCTTTGCAAGATGCTGCTGTCGGGAGCGAATTTGCTGCTGCTGGACGAACCGACAAACCACCTTGACATTGCCTCGGTGGAGTGGCTGGAGGATTTCCTGCGTTCGTTTCGAGGTGCGTATATAGTCATATCGCATGACCGCTATTTCCTCGACCGCGTGACCAACAAGACATTTGAACTGGAAAACTGCAAGCTCACAATGTACGGCGGAAATTACAGCTATTATATTGATAAGAAGGCTGAAAATAGGGAGATTGCCATTCGTCATTTTGAAAATACACAGCGGGAGATAAAACGCATTGAGGGAATTGTCGAGCAGCAGCGGCGTTGGAACCGCGAGAAAAATATCAAGACTGCCGAGAGCAAGCTGAAGCAGATAGAGCGTCTGAAAAAAACTCTTGTCGCTGTGGACAGACTGCCCGAGGATTTCAGCTTTAATTTCCCCGTGCGCAGCGAGAGCGGCAATGATGTGCTAAAGGGTACAAATCTGGCATTTTCATATGGTTCTAAAGAGATTTTCCGCGATGTAAATATAGACATCAAAAAGGGCGAACGAGTTTTTCTGCTGGGCGCAAACGGCTGCGGCAAAACGACGCTTTTCAAGATGCTCTGCTCCAAGCTGGGCGGAAGCTGCGGATATATCACGCTCGGCTCCAATGTCGATATAGGCTATTACGACCAGACGCAGGAATCACTGCACAACGGCAAGACGGTGCTGTACGAGGTATGGGACGAATACCCGCGCATGACTGAAACTGAGGTGCGCTCAAGTCTGGCGGCGTTTCTCTTTAAGGGCGACGATGTGTTCAAAAATATATCCGACCTCAGCGGTGGCGAGCGCGCACGAATTGCGATACTCAAATTAATGCTGTCGCGCTGCAACCTGCTGCTTTTGGACGAGCCCACCAACCACCTTGACATTATTTCGCGCGAGGCTCTGGAAATGGCGCTCACCTGCTACGAGGGCACGATTTTCATGGTGTCGCACGACAGATATTTCATAAACCGCCTCGCCGACCGCATTTATTATATGGAAAACAACACCGTTACCGAGTACATAGGCAATTACGACGACCTGACCGCCGCGCGCGCCTCGCTGACTGCGGAGGATACTGCGGGAAACGCTATAGCTGCGGTGAATACGGAAAAACAAAAGCGCGTCAACGATTATAAGCAGCGCAAGGAGGAAGCCGCCGCCGAGCGCAAGCGCAAAAAGCAGATAGAAAACGCCGAGAGCGACATTGAACGGCTGGAAAACGAGCTTGCCGAGTTGAACGAGAAAATGACGCTTCCCGAGTTCAGTTCAGACTACACAAAAATCATGGAGATGACCAATCAAGCCGCCGAAATACAGGCGAAAATCGACGAACTGTATGCGCTGTTGGACGAATTGTATGATTGATAAATTATAAATTATTACGGAGGAGAAATTTTTTTGAAAGCAGGAATAGCTACCCTTGGCTGCAAGGTTAATCAATATGAATCGCAGGTTATGATGGACATGCTCTGCGCCCACGGATTTGAGCCTGTTTCGGACGGCGAGCAGGCAGATGTGTTCATAGTCAACAGCTGCACCGTTACCGGCACGAGCGATAAAAAGGTTCGCCAGACAGTCCGCCGCGCCCGCCGAGAAAATCCCGACGCAGTGATGGTTCTCACCGGCTGCATGCCGCAGGCATTCCCTGAGGCGTGCGAGTCTATCGAGGAAGCGGATATTGTCATCGGCAATTCTAACCGCAGCAGATTGCCGGAATACATAGAAAAATTCATGAGCACACATCAGCGAATTATCGACATAACGCCGCACGGCAGGGAGTACGGCAGCGAATCGTCAATCAGCGGCATGAATGAACGCACCCGCGCCTATATAAAAATCGAGGACGGCTGCAACCGCTTCTGCTCCTACTGCATAATTCCCTATGCACGTGGGCGTGTGCGCAGCCGTTCGCCGGAGGAAATACGCGCGGAGTCACAGCGCATAGGTAAGCATTACCGCGAGGTCGTGCTGGTGGGAATAAATCTCTCGGCTTACGGCAGTGACATAGGCACAGATTTACTTGAGGCTGTCAGGGCGGCGGCATCAGCCGATGGAATCGAGCGTGTGCGTCTCGGCTCACTCGAACCTGACCTCACCTCTGACGAATTGATTGAGGGACTTGCTGCCGAGCCGAAATTCTGTCCGCAGTTCCACCTTGCGATACAGAGCGGCTGCGACGCCACTTTGAAGCGCATGAACCGCCACTACGACACCGCCGAATTCCGCCGCGTGTGTGAGAAGATACGCGCGACCTTTGAGAACCCCTCAATTACGACCGACATCATGGTCGGCTTTGCGGGGGAAACGGAGGAGGAATTTAGGCAGTCGGTGGAGTTTGCAAAGGAGATTAAATTTGCGCGCGCGCATGTGTTTGCATACTCACGCCGCAAGGGCACCCGCGCTGACAGTATGCCAAATCAGGTGGACGAGCACGAGAAAAGCCTCCGCAGTGAAATTATGATTGAGGCTACCTCCGCCACTGCCGAGGAATTTCTGCGCTCGCAGATAGGCAGAACGGTGAATATTCTCGCCGAGCGAGAGATTGAGGACGGCGTTTTTGAGGGATATACCGAGAATTACACTCCCGCAAAAATCTGCGGCAAGGATTTAGGCGGTCGGATAGTCACCGCCAGAGTCATAGGAGTGGACGGCGGGTTTGCTGTGTGCGAAAAAGTAATATAAATCATAATTTACAGTAGCACTAAAATAGGACACCTACAATGGGAATCCAAGGGGGCAGGCCCTCTTGGCGGGGTCAAGGGGCAGCGCCCATTGTGGGGGTGTGGGGGCAAAGCCCCTACAAAGCTAAAGTGCAAGAAAAATCTAAAATAGAAAAACGTACTCATGCGAAGCCAATAAAAAACTAACGAGAAAATCTTTGATTTTCAAGTGGACGTTACGCAGATACACCCAATATAAATTATGATTTATTGTGAAATTTGACATATCCGCTCATTTATAGTTAATTATTTGAATATAGCTGCCATATGTAAAAAAATATTCATTTTTCGGTTGTTATTTTGAATATATTATGTTATAATTAAATCAATCCGGTGATACGGAATAAATAAAAAAATAAAAAATCAATCAGGGGGTAAATTACCATGGCAAAAAGACAAATAGAGCAGGATGTAGAGCTTATCAAGGAGCGCAAGCGTGTTTTGTTTTTCGCTCTCCCGCTCTCTTTCACAACATACACCATTACTGAGAAAAAGCTTCTTTACAAAACAGGATTTCTCAGCACTAACGAGGATGAAATTCTCCTTTACAGAGTGCAGGATATGGGCGTGAAGCGTTCTCTCGGTCAGAGAATATTCGGTTTGGGTACAATTGAGGTACATTCTCAGGATAAGACAATGCCTGTGCTTACTATCAAAAACATAAAGCACGTCAATGAATTCCGCGCGATTCTCTCGGAGAATGTTGAGAAAGAAAAGACACGCCGCAAGTTCCGCAGCACTGAAATCCTCGACGGTGACGGAGATTTCGGCGATTATGGAAACTGATTTTGTCCGAGCAAGTTTAATGAAAAAATTATCCTTTGCGTTGGTGATTTTAGTTTCACTTTCTATGATTCTATGCGGATGCAGTTCCAAAAATCATCTGCGATTTACTGACGACATACTTGTCTGCTATCAGTATGTACCTTATCTGGAAGAATCTGATGAGGCTATTGTAAATATATCTGTATTCAACAGCGGCAAGTGTGTTTATGAGAAAATAACACCATCAGGCAAACAGGCTTCTGTTGAATTTGAAATTGATAAAAGCAGCGTTAAGTCGATACAGAATGTTATAGCCCGCGTGAATTTTATGGAATTGGATGAAGATGTCAGCACAGGCGGCGAGAATGGCGCGTTTGACTACATCACAGCTTATGCCGACGGCACAAGCCGAAAATCAGGTGGATTAAATCCCGCGGAAGACAGCTTTACATCGCTCAAAGAAGCTGTATTGGACAGCGTGCCTGAATCGGCAATTGAAGAATGTGACGCAAAATTATCTGACGATTAAAAATTAAAAATTTTCAATAACCTGCCGGAGTGCAAAGCATGCATCTTTCGGCAGGTTTGTTTTTTAAAAAAACATCAAATTTTTTTCAGGTTGCTGTAACAAAAGCAATTTTAAAATGACTAATTCAATGTAATCGGGAAGGGAGATGAAAATAACAATGGATTTTGAAGAAATTTACGGCGCATATAAGCAGGAGGTTTTCAATTACCTATGTGGTCTGACAAATTCCCGGGATTTGTCAGAAGAACTGCTCGCCGATACATTTTTCCGCGCGTTCATTGGTATTTCATCCTTTCGCGGTGAATCAAGTGTGAAAACATGGCTTTTTTCGATAGCCCGGCATTGCTTTCTGCAGCATTTGCAAAAGAGCAAAAAATTCGTATCAATTGAGGATTGTGTGTTAAATCAGATTTGCTCACAGTCCGACATTGAGAACGACACTCTTATTTCACAGCGGGTCAGTGAGCTGCTGGAGCAAAAGGACGAGCGCAGCCGCAATATATTTAATCTGCGGCTTCAGGGATATTCTTTCAGGGAGATAGGCGACAGGCTGGGAATATCGGAAAATTCCGCCCGTGTGGTGGAACACAGGGTAAGGATGTTTTTGCAAAAAGAACTTAGAAAGGACGGTTACGATAATGGATGAATTTCAGAATGAAATCATCACATGTGAAGTAGTGCGGGATTTGATTCCGCTGGTGTGCGACGGCGTTGCCTCACCCGACAGTGAGCGGCTGGTCAGCATGCATACAGAGCATTGTCAGGAGTGCAGGCAAATGCTTGAATCAAGCGATATGCCGCATAAATCCGCCGAAATACAACAGCCTGATGATAAAAAAATCCTTGCGTATATCCGCAGACGGTATATAGTGTTTGTTTGCCTGATAATGATGCTCGGAGCAATGTCCGGCGTGCTGTTTACAGGGACTGAATTCATATTTCAGAATTTTCTCATAATGCCGATAGTCGGCGCGCTTTCATATATATGCTTCAAGTCAAAGGGCGCGGCTATGGCGGTGATAGTGTTTATAATAACCGCTCTGCGGGGATTTTTGGAGTGTGAATCAGGAATGGCGTGGTTCGGCGTGATTTACGGTTTGCTGGTTTTGGTGGGTGTGGCGATTGCGGCACTGTTGAAATTTGCGTTTGGCAAAAATAAAAAATAGGAGAGTTATGATAATGAAAAAAGCACTGAAAATTACTGCGGCTGTGACCGCCGTTCTGCTGATTGCAGGCATACTGTGGGTTTACAACAGCTTTTGCGGAAATATATTTTCTGCTATGTACGCCAAAAATCAGATTGAAAAATATATTGATGAGGCGTATCCTAATGATGATTATGAGGTGGGGGACGCCGGATACAACTTTAAATTCGGCGAGTATTATTGCAAAATCACCGATCCCGACATAGAGGACGGCTCGTTTAATGCGACATACGGCAGTAACGGAAGCATTACCGATGATTATGAGGAAGCAGTGAAAAACTTTGGCAATACTATCTATCGTTTGGACGACGGTTTACACAAGTCACTGAAACCGCTGATAGACAGCTATTTTGACGAGGATGAACAGGAATTCGGATTTGCCACTGTTATAGGTGATAAGGAAGTTGACCGCAGCAGGCTTTATCTTGATATGAAGTTTGACGTCAAAAACATGCCGATGGAAACGTATATTTACGGGTCATTAAAGGAAAATTCCCAAAAAGGCTTGGATAGGATGAAAAAAATGGCGGAAGATTTGAAAGTGATGGGGTATAGGATAGATTATTATTCGTTCTCTAATGACGTTGATTATTTTGACAATGTGCCTGTATATGAGCTGCTTAACGCGTCAAATGTGGATGCGCTGCAAAAATACAGACTGCCTGATGATACTAAAAATAAGTAGAAACCAAAAAAGATGCTGCAATCAGCTATGACTGCGGCATCTTTTTTATTTACTGTAATTCATCCAGCGGAAGCGAAAACGGCGGAATGAATTTTTCGAGAAATTCAATTCCCTCGGGAATATTCATATTGCGAATCGCCTGCTCAGTAGCCGCGCGAGCCGCTGAGAATTCCGCATTGCCTGCTTTTTCTTCTTCAATGCATTTGATGAGCGCGCTCAGCTTGTCGGCGCATTTGACTATTGACAGCAGCTCTGCGTCCTCCTCCGTGTGGGAAATCAGCGGCGCATAATCCTGACGTATATCCTCGGGCAGCATGTCTATCAATCGCTGCTCTGCGGCGGCTTCTACCTCGGCATATGCGCTGCGTATCTCGCTGCTGAAATATTTTACCGGTGTGGGCATGTCGCCCGTTATCACTTCGGGAACGTCGTGAAACATCGCCAGCAGTGCGGCGCGTTCGGGGTTTACATTGCCGCCGAAACGCCTGTTTCGCATCACTGCCAGTGCGTGCGCGATTATAGCGGTGTCGAGCGAATGCTCGCTAAGATTTTCGCTTTCCGTGTTGCGCATCAACGCCCAGCGGTCAATGTATTTCATTCTCGAGAGTATGGCGAAAAATGAACTCATTTGTCGTCCTCCGAATTGTCTTCTGTATCGCTGTCTATATTTTCAATTTCGTTATAATGCTCCTTGGCGCGTTCAAATAAATTTTGCACCGGCGGTTCGGAATTATCTTCCTTATTCTTGGCGCGTTCAGCGGCTTCGTCTAAGGAGCGCTGCCAGATTTTCTTTATCCTGCCATACAGCTTTATTGATTTATCTACTATTCCCAATTTGCGTATATCCAGCGAGCCCATGTTGCCCTTGCTGTTGAAATATGCCGACACTAATGAGGTGATGGGAACAGTCATCAGCAGACCGAAGCAGCCGGCAAGAGAACGAAGCAGCTCAAGCGCGATCAATTCATGGTTTATAACGTCTGCAATGGACATATTATAGGCTATAAAGAGCATAAGAAGCTGGAAAGAGCTGCCGACATATGCCAGAATCATAGTGTTGAGCGACGCCCCCATTATGCTGCGACCTATTGACATGCCCGAGCGGGCGAGTTCCCAGCCTGTGATGTTATTGCCCATTTTTTCTTTCAGTTCCTCAAGCGATGAGGCGATAGATACGCTTACGTCGATAGTTCCGCCTAAGCTGCCTATGACTATAGCGGCGAATAAAATTGAGGATACATCAAGCCTCATACCGTTGTCGGTGTAGAGCAGGCTTATCGAATCTTCGTCAACAGTGCCTGTTATCCATATAATTTCTTTCATAACATAAGAAATCACGGCGGCGGTAAGAACACCTCCGATTGCGCCGCATCCCGCAGCAAGTGATGAAACCGAGGGACCGTATACCATAAGAAGTGTGACGATGATGGTGGCGAATCCGAATATTGCCACAGCCAGTACCGGGTTCATCCCGTAATATACCAAAGGTATCATGCCGAATATCAATATAACGCAGGTGATCATCAGCGCGGCAAATGATTTAATTCCTTTGCGTCCAAAGAACAGTGTGAGCATTATAATAAAAACGACTGCAAGCCATGCGAGCGGAATATCTCGCTGGAATCCTGTGCATGTTCCGCTGAGTGCGCCGGTATTCGGGTCGACCTCAAAGTATCCTCTGAGATGGTCGCCGACTTTTGCTACAATTACCCCCTTGCCTGTGCCTGTGATGTCGGTGAGGTCGAGAGTCATAGCAGCTTCCTGCCCTTTATACTGCCCTGTCAGAATTTTTACCATGAATATCTGGGTGCGCTGAACTATCGTTTCACCGCCCCAGTCGTCTGTACCTTCGATTATGTCAATCAGCCGGGTAACGACAACGCGCTCTATCACTAAATCGTCCATTGATAAATCTGAGGCTGATACGGCGTAGCTGTCAGTCTGAGAAACGCTTTCCTGATTGTCGCCCTGAGTGTAATCCGCCGTGCCTACGGATTTATCCCAACAAAGCCAAATTAATCCAACCGCCAGAATAACGGCAAGTACGCCGCCGTATGTAATTACAGCTTTTTTGTTTTTTTTCAAAAATTCTTTCATTTGATTTAAAACCTCTCAATACGTTGTATATACTTTTAATTTATAACATAAACTGCCGACAAGGCAGATGGATAAAAAAATAAATGAATTAAATTAATTTTATCACTAAAATATGTATAAAATAAGAACATCATCAAAAAAACTAATTTTATCATCATCACATAAACATAACATTTAAAACAAAATATAATCTCAATCCAATCAATTTTGTATCACGGTGCGGGAATATAATTACAGACGATGAAGGAAAAATCATCTGTTCCACCCGAATGGTGAATTAAGGAAACGCTTAATGAAATCCAAATAAAAACACAGAGGAGATTGATTTTTATGAGTGAATACAATAACAACAACGGCTTTCACAGCGACGGAACTTACAGCTTCGGAGGCGCAAACAATCCTGTGCCTAATCAGAGCGACAATGCCGGCAGGCAGGCTCAAACCTCGTACAGACAGTACAATCAGCAGTATGTGCCGCAGGGAAATCCCGCACCGCAGCCACAATATACCCAGACGCCGCCTCATTACACACAGCCGCCGCCTCATTACACACAGCCGCATCAGGGCGGAAACTACGGCGGTCAGAAGAAAAAATCCTTTATGAGCGGTATAAACCTTCCCACAGTAATTGTATCAGTGGCGGCGGCAGCTATTATAGGAATCAGCGGTGGGTTTATCGGAGCGAAATTCGGCAGCACAGGTGAAACGATAGTGCAGACAGAGGACGGCAGCAAGGTCATATTTCAGGCTATTGACCGCACATCAAGCGACAGCAGCCAGAGCGCGTATTCAGTAGCTGACGTGGCAGGTGCCGTTGCGGATTCCGTAGTTGAAATCACTACCGAATCTGTTTCGACGAACCATTACATGGGGCAGTATATTTCCGAAGGTGCAGGCAGCGGTGTTATCGTCACGACTGACGGATATATAGTTACAAATCACCATGTAATCAGCGGAGCAAGAACAATTTCCGTAACGCTCAAAAACGGAAAGAGCTACACCGCTGAGGTCGTGGGTGATGATTCAAAAACCGACCTTGCTGTGCTGAAAATCGACGCCTCGGGGCTTACACCTGCCGTATTGGGTAATTCTGATAATCTTATCGTGGGACAAACCGCCATTGCGATAGGCAACCCACTTGGTCAGCTTGGTGGAACAGTGACAAGCGGCATTGTAAGCGCACTTGACAGAGAGGTGGAAATTGACGGCGAAACTATGAATCTGCTTCAGACAAGCGCAGCTATCAACCCGGGCAATTCGGGCGGCGGTTTGTTTGACGACAAGGGCAATCTTATCGGCATAGTAAACGCGAAATCCAGCGGCTCGGATATTGAGGGACTTGGCTTTGCCATTCCGATTAACACAGTAAAGACAGTTATTGCCGACCTCATGGAATACGGCTATGTAAAGGGAAGAGTGAGCCTTGGCGTTTCAGTTGTAAGCGTCAGCAACGCACAGACTGCGTGGATGTACGGAGTGGACGAAACAGGACTGTATATTTCAAAGGTGGAGCAGGGTTCGGACGCGGCTAGCGCAGGCTTGAAATCAGGTGATAAAATAGTATCCTTTAACGGCACTGAAATCAACACGGACAGCGATCTCGCCTCTGCTATAAAGAATTGTACGGTGGGCGACAAGGTTACTATGGTAATCAGAAGAAACGGCAGGGATTACGAGGTGGAGATAACGCTGACCGAATATAAGGGTTGATGAGTATTATTAAAGATGTAGTAAAATGTTTCAATAATTTGTGCATAAAGTTATTAATTTTGTAAAATTTAATTAATGATTGTATCACAATTATGGTATATCATTATATCGTAATCATCAGGCAGGTTATTTGATGATATTAAATTTTGACTACATCTCTCCTCCTCAAAAATAAATAGCAAAACAAACGAAAACCCTTGCGGACGTAAAAATTCGCAGGGGTTTTTGGTTTTTGGGTGGAATCAATAAATTATAATTTATCATAGAGTACGCAACGCCGGGAATCCAAGGGGACTGGTCCTCTTGGCGGGGTCAAGGGGCAGCGCCCATTGTGGGGGTGTGGGGGCAAAGCCACCACAAAGCTAAAGTGCAAGAAAAACTTGCAATAGGAAAAATGCGAAGCTCATAAAAAACTAACGAGAAAATCGAAGATTTGCGAGTGGACGTCACGCAGATAAATTATGATTTACATTAAAAGATTTACAAAATTGAATAAAAAATTTTTTTGCGGCAACAATAACTATCGGAAAGGAGGTTGTATTAATATGTCAAACTTTAATAACAACCAGAACAATAACCAGAACAAAAACAATCAGAACAACAGCCAGAACAAGAACAATCAGAACAACAGCCAGAACAAGAACAATCAGAACAACAGCCAGAACAAGAATAATCAGAACAACGGTCAGAACAAAAACAATCAGAATAATTGTCAGAACAACCGCAATAATTTCTAATTCAGGCAAGGCATAATATCGTTTTGTCAAACACGGCGCATTTTTCTCAAGCGGAAAGTGCGCCGTGTTTTTTGATATATCAGTTAATTTTCCTCTGAATATTCCGACGGATTCTCAATGCAATAGGCAAAAAGTTCGCGTATGCGCTCAATTCTGCCGGCTAAGTAAAGATAGCCGAAGAGTGCCTCAAGTCCCGTAGCGGTGCGGTATGCCGCGACCGACTTGCGCGGAGTGTGAGCGGTGTGGTGATTGCGCCCTCTGCGGAATACGCCTTCTTCCTCCTCGGTAAGGTGGGGGAGAAGCCGGGTCATGTATTCCGCCTGAGCCTCACATCGCACCATAGCAACCGCGCGGCTGTGCAGTTCATTTGCATGCACACGGCTGCTGCATGCGAGGTATTCCCTCACAAGCATGCCAAACACGCCGTCGCCTACAAACGCCAGTACATCACTGCCGCATTCCCTCGGATTGCAGGGAATTTTCAGTATTCTGTTGTTTGTTTCAAAATTGTTTTCACTCACAGATTCAGTCCCCTTGCCAAACGCCCCTCGGCGTAATCTATAAATTGCACCGCTGTTCTCGGTGAACGTCCGCCCTTGCTTAGTGCCCATTTTTCGGCGGCCATTTCCAGCTCAACCTGATCTACGTTAAATCTGCGCTCCCGTGCAAGCGCGTGGATGATTCTGTAATAATCCGCGCGGGCAGGAGCGAGGAAGGTGACCTGTACGCCGAATCGGTCTGACAGAGAGAGTGATTCCTGAATGGTATCGGCGGCGTGAAGTTCGTCCCCCTGACGGGCGGATACGGTTTCATTGAGCATATGTCGGCGGTTAGTTGTGGCATAAATCAGCGCGTTGCTCGGACGGGAGGCTATGCCGCCCTCCAATACGCCCTTGAGCGCGGCGTAGCTTTCGTCACCCGCTTGGAAAGAAAGGTCGTCTATAAATATGATAAATTTCAGCGGCAGTCCTGCGATTTCCTGCACTATGTCGGGATATTCGCTGAGGTAAGCTTTGGGCAGCTCAATAAGGCGCAGTCCCTTGCTGTAATACTCGTTGAGCAGAGCCTTGACGGTGGAGGATTTGCCTGTGCCTCTGTCTCCGTAGAGCAGGCAATTGTTTGCGGGAAGTCCCTCGACAAACGCAATTGTGTTATCTACGACAGGCTGGCGAACCTTTTCGTATCCCTTGAGAGAATCCAGCGATATTCTGTCGGGATTGGGTATAGGTATGCTTTTGCCGTTGCGGCGCACGAAGGCTATGTAACGCGCATATTCACCGCAGCCGTTTGAGGCGTGATATTCGGTCATTTCCTCAGCGGTCATAACTTTTGAGCCGCATTCCCAGCGCGGCAGGATGTCGAATGGATTTTCGCCGAATTCGGCTCTGCGTGGATAGGCTTCAATGAGCATTTCAGGCGAAATCTGAGCAATCTCGTTGAGCGTGGCAATGTCCTTATTCACTGCCGCCATAGTCTGAGACTGTATGGGCGAAATGTCACCGCCTGCGGCTGTGCGGGTAAAGATATTGTCGTCATAAATCACCGTGTTAAACAAAGCGTCGCTGAATGAATCGGCATAGCCTTTTGCGCTGAGTACCGAGAAAAATTTACCCCAGCTTTTGGCAAATTTATCGGGAGATTTATTCATTGAATCTAGCAGCTTGCTGAAGCTGTCTATCAGCTCGGATTCAAGCAGACCGTTGTACACCGACAATGCAGAAAGCTTTAATTTTAACAATGAAACGGATGACATAATAATTACTTCCTTTGAGATAAAAATTAGCTTGCCTTAATTTTACCCCATTCGCGCCGCAAAGTCAATTATAATGCAAAATTCATTGTACGATATATTGTTTTCTCCACACTTTGTTGAAGATTATTATTCGGAGCTTCCTTAAGAACCCGATGATTTATAGTGGCGAACGCCGATTTTCCACAGAATAAAGCAGGGGATAAGAAACAGCAGTGCCGCCAGAGGTATGAAAACATATGTTATATTGCTGCTTTTTTCTATTAAATAGAGCAGCGGATAAAACTGAACCAGTGCGTACGGCACGATAAAGGTGCAGAATTGCAGCATTCGCTTGCCGTAAACGCCGATTGGATATTTGCCGTATTCCCGCGCGCCGTCGGTGAGAATATTCATAAATTCCAGACCGTCGAGGGTGTAGAAGCAGAGTGCGGCGTAAATCAAAAATATTCCGCAGAAAAGTGCTGTGCCGCCGATAAGCATAAATACCACAGTCAGCACACGCAGTGTATTCCAATGAACGCCGCAGTTTACTACGCCGTAGATAAACATAACAACAGCCTGAAGCATTCGCCCGAATCGTGTCAGCTCAAAGCTGCTGCCGAGCACCTGCAGAATCTCGTTGCGAGGCCGGGTCATAACGCGGTCGAATTCACCCTTGCGCACCATTGACGGAAATGTGTCAAAGCCGCGCGCTATGCACTCCGCCAGTGAAAACTCCATGAGCATAACGGAAAAGCAAAGCAGAACCTCGCTGTATGTAAAGCCTTCGATATTGTTGAAGCGCCGGAACATGAAGAATACACCCAAAAACACGTTGAAGGACACCAGAAACTGCCCGATTGCCGTGAGAATAAATGAGCTTTTGTATTGCATCATGCCCTTGATGTGTATTGATATATAGTGAAAATATAGTTTCAAGTTGGATGTCATTTGAAGCTCAGCCTCCCTGTACCACAGTCTTTTTCATGGCTTTTGCGCAAATCAATTTGCCCGCTGCAATTAGAGCCGCTAGCCAGAATATTTGTATTGCCACAGCGCGAATCAGTTCGTCTCCGCTTATGTTGCCGCTGTAAACTCTGAGCGGAACATTCTGCATTGAAGCGAAGGGCAGCAGTTCCATGATTTTTTGAATTTTCGGAGGAAAGAAGGGAAGAGGTATGACTGCGCCCTCAAAGAATTCCACCATTGATACAAAAAGCATGCGCAGTCCCATAGGCGATATGGTGAAAAAGGTGAGCATATATACCAGCATGCACAGCGCGACAGTTACCGCTAATCCCAAAAACATCGTCACCACAAACCATAGAAATGCGCTCAGGCTGATTGGTGCGGACATTGTATATGGGGCGGGAAGAAATGCCGCGACAATAAGTATAGGGAAGCATCGCAGCAGTGCGCGGGACATGCGATTTGCCATGCTGCGCGAGAACCACATGTCATAGATATTTATGGGGCGGCATAATTCATATGCGATATTGCCGTCAACTATCGAGTCAAAGATCTCATTTTCCATGAACCATGCCATAAAAAATGCCAGAAATGCCTGCTGAATCCATTCGTAGGAAACGAGCTGTTCAAAGGTCATCGGGTAGGCTGTAGGATTGGAGCGGTAGAACGCCGCAAACACCGTGATTTCCAAAAATCCCCACACGAATTGTGTGGCAATTCCTGCCAGGGCGGCGGCGCGGTATTGCAGACCCATGACAAAGCGCAGGCGGAAAAATGACAAATATTTTTTGTATTTTGCAACCAATGTCATATCCGCCACCTCATATGTCATATGAGCGATAAAGCTCGGCGACGGTATGGTCAATATCCTCGTTCCCGTTTTTTAGGTCGTCGGGAGTGCCGTCCAGCAGAATTTTCCCTTTGCCAATCAAGATAATTCTTCTGGTGATTGCCTCAATGTCCTGCATGTCGTGGGTGGTGAGAATTACGGTTGTTTTGTGAGTTTCATTCAGCTTGACAATAAATTCTCTCACCGCAATTTTGGAAACGGCGTCCAATCCTATGGTCGGCTCGTCCAGAAAAAGAATATTCGGGCTGTGCAGCAGCGAGGCGGCAAGCTCACATCTCATGCGCTGACCAAGCGAGAGCTGACGGGTGGGAGTGCGCAGAAATTCCGAGAGATTGAGCAGTTCGGTGAGTTCCTCTTTATTGCGCTTGTAGACGTCGTTAGGAATGGAATATATGTCCTTAAGCAGCTCAAACGAATCGATAACGGGCACATCCCACCAAAGCTGTGACCTCTGACCGAAAACAACGCCGATCTGCCGAACATGCTCTATGCGATTTTTCCATGGAACTCGTCCGTCGACAGTACATTCGCCGCCGTCGGGCGTCAGAATGCCGCTGAGAATCTTGATAGTGGTGCTTTTGCCCGCGCCGTTAGGACCTATGTAGCCGACAGTTTCGCCGCGTTTTATAGAGAAGCTGATGTTGTCCAGCGCGTTTACTGTTTCGTATTCGCGGCGGAAAAACGAGCGCGCAGCCTCTTTGAACCCGGCATTTCTTTTGGCTACCTTGTAGGTCTTGCAGATGTTTTTCATGGTAATCATAAAAAATCCTCCTGACAGAAAAATAAAATGATTTATATTTCGTCATGCGGCCTGCATTCTTTGGATTTTGCCAAAGGAAATGCCGTATGAAAAATATTCCTTTTTAAGAAACGGAACGCCATTGTATCACTATTTTTCGGCAATGTCAAGAGATTTTTTTATTTTATTTTACAACTTATATTACTTGCAATAATGCCGATAAATCAGCAGCTGATGGTGGAGGCGGTTGCAACTAACTCCAAGATTTCTACCACGCTTTACAAGAAGCTGGGGCAAATTATTCCTCAGCTCAAAAAGAGAATTTCCATTGAAGTCAGCCGTGGTATTTCTTCCAATCTCTCATATCACGAAATTGCCCGAAATCTCGACGGCGTTGCAAAAATCGGATATAACCACGCATTAACTATCGCTCAGACCGAGGGGCACAGAATACAGACAGCCGCACAGATTGACGCATGCCACGCCGCTAAAGAAAAGGGTGCGGATATTGTGAAGCAGTGGGATTCTACGCTCGACAGCAGAACGCGTGAATCTCACCGAAAAGCAGACGGACAGATACGTGAACTTGATGAAGACTTTGAAGTTGGTGGGTATCACGGCTCTGCACCCGGGCATATCGGAGTGGCTAAAGAAGATATAAAATGCAGATGTTCTTTGCTTCAAAGAGCCCGGTCAGCCCTCGATGAGGATGAATTGAAAACTCTCCAGGAACGCGCCGAGTATTTCGGTCTGGACAAGACAAAGAATTTGGATGATTTCAAAAAGAAATACCTAAAAGCTGTTGAAAATTCCGCTGAAAGCGGTATAATAAAAACGAGTGAAAAGTTTGATATTCCTCCCGATAAGATAAATAAATTTTTCTTAAAACCTGGCGCAAAGCATGCGCAAGAATTTTTTGATGTCGGGTATAGTGTAGATGATTATGAGAGACTTTTTGACGATATTGAATCCGAGTTCGATGAAAGCAAAATGGTTGATGTAAACAATAAACCAAACGGAGTAATTGATTTCAGTGTATTTATGTATCTAGGAGTTGAAAACAAAAAACGGTTTAGAACTGTTTGGAGAAAAGATACTCCTGAAAGCAAGCCGAGAATTATTACAGGGCACAGAGAGGACTGATGTTATGTTTAAGCTGTATGACAACGTAATTATAAAGGATAAGCATATCAGTGGTACTATTATTGATATTATAGAAACACAAAAAGGACTTGTATTCACAGTGGAAAGTAATGATAAAGGCAAATGGGAAGACGGCTATGGGGGAATCTATCCGTTATTTGATTGCAGTGAAACAGAAATCGAAAGAATGATAAAAACAGCTCAATAATATAAGGCGGTGGCGTTACAATGGCTAAAGATGATTATTTTGTTCTTGTATATAAAATACTGTCATACCTTTACAAATGCCTTAAAAATGGCAAAGAACCGAGCGAAAATTATCTGAAATGTAAAACTAAGGATTTTCCGATTGAAGAATCATATTGGAATTATGTTTTGGAGCAGCTCACTCGCGAAAGCTATATCGAGGGTACAGTTATTATTAAAATAGACGGCTGTAACCCTATTGTAAAAATAACCGATACAATGAGAATTACGCCAAAAGGCATAGAATATCTGGAAGAAAACAGCATGATGAAAAAGGTCATGGCTGTGGTGAAAGATATATCGGATATCGTGCCGTAATAAAATTAAATAAGCATAAACGCACTTATGTGAAAAACAGGGTGCGTTTTTTCATGTCCTAAATCACGTCCCGAGTAAGACGTTAAACTGCTCTTTTGTTATTCCGTCCGTGGGGACGTAAAACACCGACAACTATAATCGGGACGTAACCCGTAAAAATCGTAAGATTTGTAAGAATTGTGTCCGTGTACACTCACACTGAAATTTGACTACGAAATTCCAGATTTTTTCGGTATTTTTTAGTGTTTTTCAGTGCTATATAAATATGATGAAAACACCCCAAGATACCGAATTTACGGGATTCCCAGGGTGTTTTGAATGGCGCGCTTGGAGGGGCTCGAACCCCCGACCTTTTGATTCGTAGTCAAACACTCTATCCAACTGAGCTACAAGCGCATATTATATTATATTATCACGACTTTATCAGCCGTTTCTGTGCTCTCTTTCGAGTGCTTGATTAGTATAACACTTTGAAATCAAAATGTCAAGCATTTTTTTATATTTTTTATTTTTTATTTTTAAAAAAAACACTTGACATTTCTGCGTTTGTGTTATATAATAACTAAGCACTTTTCGAGTGACACAAATTAATGTCAATATGGAGAGATGGCTGAGCTGGTCTAAGGCGCACGATTGGAAATCGTGTGTGCGTTAATAGCGTACCAAGGGTTCGAATCCCTTTCTCTCCGCCAGGAGTTCACCGTAATTTTGATAGAATTACGGTGGATTTTTTTCATGCCCCAAAAACCGCCTTGATGGCTCAGGGCGGTTTTGATTATTATAATACGACCTCTAAATAAGTTCTGTGTCCCTTTGCAGTTTCTAATGCCATAATAAATGTCGGAATATAATTTTCGTATCTTTTTAATATCTGTTCAACAATAGGAATGTGTTACAAACGTATTATTTCTTCTTCGTAGTCATCAATCAACAAGTTGCACTTAACATTGGTTGCTTCAAAAATCTCTGTCTGACTCATCATGTATTCGTATTCGTTCTTCGGAAAAGAAATGTATAACGCGTTCTAAGATGGCGTATCGTTATCCAAATCAACAAGCCCCTTTTTGTTCAAAGGTACACATAACAACCGCCTTTGTTCATACATTACATTTACTCCTCATCGTTATCAGTATTTTTATAATACATGTAAGCTTTATATTCAGCGTTTACCTATAACTCATACCATTAATTATAATCTCAGTTTAAGTGAATAGTGAATAAATAATAGTGAAGAGTGAACGCAGCACCATGTGCCGCAGTACAACAGCGCACCGGACTTACCGGAACACTATTCACTCTTCAATATTATCTTAGCACCGTCAGGTGCGCTGTTGGAAGGGTACTACAAAAAAGATTCCTCTGATTTAATAATTGAACAGAAATTATTTTATAAAGCATAAATCAACTATAATCCTCAGTTTAAGTGAATAGTGAATAAATAATAGTGAAGAGTGAATAGTACAACAGCGCACCAAGTTTTCCTTGAACACTATTCACTATTCACTCTTCACCATTCACTATTATCTTAGCACCGTCAGGTGCGCTGTTGGCGGAGAAGGAGGGATTTGAACCCTCGCGCCAGCTTTGAACCAGCCTACTCCCTTAGCAGGGGAGCCTCGTCACCACTTGAGTACTTCTCCGTATGTGACAAATAAAAGAAAAAAGGGGGTGATGGCGGAGGGGAAGGGATTCGAACCCTTGGTAGGTTGCCCTATCACTAGTTTTCAAGACTAGCTCCTTAAACCGCTCGGACACCCCTCCAAATATTTGGTGCGGATAACAGGACTTGAACCTGCATGAACTTGCATTCACTAGAACCTGAATCTAGCGCGTCTGCCAATTCCGCCATATCCGCACATATTTCTGAACGAAAATCTAATGTTTTGCTCAGCGAAGAATATATTAACACAGAATATTTGGTTTGTCAAGCACTTTTTTTATTTTTTTTAATATTTAAGTTCCTTGAGAAATTCTTTAACAGAGTCTGCATATGCTTCTTCGACATCAACATATACTACAGTTGAATCAACCTGTTCAAGGAACATATATCTGTCGCTGGCAGTGAGAGTATAAGATACGTAGTTTTTGCCGTTACTTGATTTTTCACTGAAGCTGCTGCCCTTAGATAACTCAAATTTAGCTTTGTTGGCATCAAAAAAAGATTTTGCATAAGAAGCGTCACTCAGCACAAAAAATTCAATCTGATATTTATGATCCGCCGGTGCGGCAATGATAGCCTCTTTGACATAATCGTAAGCGGCAAACTGTTGGATTACATCAGCGGTTTCCATACTCATTTCTGCTGCGACAGCCTTGAACGAATCGGAAGTTGCAGCGGTTTTGCTGCAGCCTGAAAATAAAAGCATAATCGAAACGAGCAGAATTGCAGTAATTGAAAATCTTGCATATTTCTTAAAAGTACACATAATTAAAATCACCCTGTTAATTAAATTTACTCATTTATTATAATAAATGGTTTATTAATTGTCAAGAATTAATGAGAATTATTGTTACAGTATTTCTGAGAGAGTAATTTTTTGAAGTGATTTTTTTGCCGTGATGTTTTTTCATAGTTAAATCATATTATATTTCAATTAAAACCAACAAAATCCAACGAAAACCAACGATAATATAACACCTAAAAGCAATATTTTTTTTAATTAAAAAGAGTTAATCTATATACAGTTTCTATATTATTAAACAATATCTTATTTTATTGCTTGCGCCATGGTATCATCTTTAAATTGACACTTTAAGATGATACCTGTAAATACAAAGTTCACCACCAAAATAACGGTAGAGATTCGTATTATGCCTTTGCATCGTCGGATTCTTTGCCGTTATTTTGTTTTTATGTTCACAATTAATTAACCGTAATTGCGGTCATTTTCACATTTGAATAATTGAAATAAGTGATTAATAATATTATAATACTAAATGGATATGCGTTTGATGATGTTATTCTTAAAGCATGTTTTTATTGATTACTTCGGCCACTGATTGCCGGGGCAATAAAACCGGTGGAGGAGAGAAAAAAATTTGAATATACATCAGGTTATTTTATATTTTTTTGTTTACAGCTTTTTGGGGTGGGTTTATGAAACAATATTTGTAAGCCTTCGCGAGCGGGAGTGGTCAAACCGTGGCTTTTTGATGGGACCCATATGCCCTATATACGGTGTAGGAGCGGTTGCGGCGGTGCTGATTTGCTCTGATATAAGCATACCGATGACATTTCTCCTGTGCATGCTTGGCTCCGCGGTGATGGAATATACAACGGCATATGTGCTGGATAAATTATTCCATGCTTCATGGTGGGATTACAGCAATATGCCGTTCAATGTCAACGGATACATCTGTCTGCCTGCGTCGCTTATGTTTGGCGCGGCGGGGGTGCTTATATCCAAAATACTTCACCCGATAATTTCAGTTCCGATGGCTTATATTCCCGAAGCAGTGCAGGAAGCCGCAGCTTTTTTGCTTGTGGCTGTATGTGCATCCGATCTTACGCTTACCGTGTCCAGCCTGAGCGATTTTGCGGTAAGAATTAAAGAATTTGAGAGCAGGGTGAACAATGCAATATCCAATAAATATGATGAATTGGAAAACACTGTAAGTGATAAGCTTGCCACGGTCAAAAGGCATACAATGATTACGGATAAAACCCGAGAATCCATAATTGAGCGTGAAATAAAGAAGGCGGATCTCAGACTCAGCAGGATTCAGATGAATGCATTGCAGGGCATCAGGAGGTTTAAGAAAGAGGAACTGTATGAGGGCAATCTCGGCAAAATTCATGCCCTGCTGCTTAAAATTTCATCCAAACGCAAAAAGTAATAAATGCTGATTTAATATATAGAAAGGATTGGGAACAATATGAAAATGACTTCATACGATGAGAATTATATCCGCACATGCCTTGATGGTATAATGAATTCCGAGGAAGCGGAACAGATGAAGGAGTTTATTCAGCACGGAAATATTACAACTTATTCGCATGTGCTGAGCGTGGCCTGCATGAGTTATATGATAAACAAGCGGCTGAAAATATGCTCAGACCCACGCAGTCTGGTAATAGGAGCGTTTCTTCACGATTATTACCTTTATGACTGGCACGTCAGCCCAAAATCACACAAGCTTCACGGCTTTAATCACCCTGTGCTTGCGCTGAAAAATGCGCGCAAAAGCTATGCTCTGAATCCTATTGAGGAAAATATAATCATAAGCCACATGTGGCCGCTTACACTGACACGAGTGCCAAGGTGCAGCGAGGCGGTAATTGTCTGCATTTCAGATAAAATCTGCGCTATTTATGAATTTCTCAGAAAAAACCGTTCGGTCTATCATATAAGCGATTTATATGTAATATAGAAAACACTCACAAACAAAAATGTTTGCGGGTGTTTTCTTATTACATTAATATTCAGACCGGCTCTAAGGGGAAAATGGCGTATGCTCATGTGTATTTTCGTTGAAAAAAAGTATTGACAAATTTTAGCTGCTATGATACTATATCAATAAATGATATATCATTAAATGATACACGAGAAAGGAGGCGCATTTAATTGCCGCGTAAAAAATCATTGGATGAAGAGCAGCTTACTGATACAAATTATTACATCCTGCTGTCGATGGTGCATCCGATTCACGGTTACGGCATAATGCAGCAGGTTAAGAGTATTTCTGAGGGCATTTTTGAAATAGGTCCGGCTAGCCTTTACACTTCTCTCAAAAAAATGCAGGAAGCGGGCTTTATAATCCTGATTGATATAGGGGAGAGTGATAAGAAGGTTTATCAGCTCACCGAAAGCGGCAAGGAACTGCTTAAAAAAGATTATGCCCGCAGAAAGCGCATGGTTGAACAGGGGAAAATTATAATGAAGGAGCTTGAGGATGAGTAATAAGGAAACAAAATTCGTGATAAACTGGGGTCTTGATATTGCCGATGAATACATGCTGAAAAAGTTCAGCAGACTCGCTCGTAATGGATGGAAGCTTGACAGTATGACGGTAATGGGCTTCAAGTTTGTCAAAGCACAGCCGCAAAACAAAATATTCGCGCTGGATTATCAGCCTGATGTCAGAGATGAAACGGAGTATAGGGAGATATTTCAGAGCGGGGGGTGGGAGCTTGCATGCTCCTGCGGCGGATTTTATATTTTCAGCGCGGATGAGGGCACATGTGAGATCTACACCGATAAAACTGAGCTGAAAAAACAAATAAACGCGCGTTTTCGCGCGGTGCTGATCACAGGGATTGTAAGCCTTATTACTGCTGTCACAATAGAGGCGTTAATGTTTTTCAATGAAAGCTTCGATTGGCTTTTGGGTGTGGCTCTGATTTTCTGCGGAATATGGGGAGCATGCACGCCGTGGCTGATTGGGCTGGTTAATAAAAAAAGAAAGCTGAGGTAATTTTACTATGTGGAAAGAATTAGGAATAAGCAGCGGCACATTTATCGTGGTTTGCTTTGTGCTGTATTTTGTAATAAAGTGGGCAGTTAGCGCAGGTATGGAAAAAACCAATAAGCTGCTCAAGGATATACTCGCCGCACAATCATCGAGCGGCTCGGAGCTGTCGAATACGCTGGCGGGCAGAGTCGGGGAGGTTTGCCGCATTCATCTGAATGCGGATTCCGAGCATTATTTTACAATGGGAGGCGAATTTACCGCTAAAATCGTTTCGGCAAACGGCGGCTGGGTGGATATAACTGATATTCAGCCGACAGGCAGCGGTAAATTCAGCGGAACAGTTTCCCTCCGAATCACAGATATATCATATGTGGAGAGCGCCGATAAAAACATATAAGTTGCATTTGCAAGGAATAAATAAAAAAATTATACGCAAATGTAATATGAATGTAATCACTTGTAATGCCTTTGACACTTTATTTATGTGAAATTGTTATAATAATGTAATCAATTGTAATGCATTTGATGTTGATTTTACTGTTGAATAAGAATATAATATCAAATGTAATTTGCGGGCTGCTGTATTACGCAAAAGTAATTTTTTATTTTGAAAGGTTGGTTATTATATTATGAAAAAGGTTTCACGAAAGAGCATAGCAATCGCGGCGGTTGCCATTGTGACATGTGCTGTGCTGGGACTTGCCGCGTTTATACTTTTCCACGATGACAAGCTGGTTTATACGCCGTCGGTAAGCACTCATGAATTATCTACGAGTGATCTTGCAATGCGTGAAAACACTGCACGTATAGCTTTTACACTCGGTCCGGATGTCACAGGAAAGAGCTATGATATAAAGGTCTACCGAACAGAAACTGAAGAATCTGCCGGCGTTACGTTTATATCTATAAATGACGGCAAAAAACAAAAGGTTGTAGATGACGATGGTTACAGCGGATACTTGTGGGACGTGGTTTCTGCAATTGACGATGACGGCAAGCCGATTATTGCGGTGAATATGGATTATATGTCCGACGATTATTTCTTTGTGATGTATACTATTGAAAACGGTCGTCTGGTTAGATGCGGCTCAGAAGAAGCCATGCTGATCAAGTTTAATACCGATCGCAGCTTTATTGCGACGTATGCCGTGAATTTCTTCGGTACATGGGGCGCAAGAAGAACATTGAATCTCACAGCAGGCAACAGAATTCAGCTCGAAGAGGGAGATTATATAATCAATTCAGGCGACGATCGAAAAATTACTCCGCTGGTCAACGTAAAGGCTGAGATTGCCGATGCCGAGGGCAATTATAAAGACTATACGCTCAAAAAGGGAAGTAAAATTTCTATTTATGCCACTGACGGCGAAAGCTATGTTCTTTTTACAGATGAAAAAGGCAACAAGGGCAGAATAAAGGCAACCTTTAAGGATGGATTTACTTATATTGGCGATAAAGAAGATTTTGAATTGTTCAGCGGAATAATGTATGCCGGTTGATTTTTTTCAAAAAGTAATCTAAATAATAAAAAGCAGAATGTTGTACCACGCTACAATGTTCTGCTTTTTAGATTATTTACATAATCTTGTTGTAATTTTTTAACTAATATATTATAATAAAAACAAAGTACATTTGCCAAAGGCTGTAATTCTGTAAATTACATTTTTAGGCTTATTGTGATATTATAAATAATGTTTGAAAGGGAGTATTTTGGTTTGCGAGCAGAAAAGATGCTAAAAAATACGGCTGTCGGCGTTATATCTCAATGTATATTTTCGTTGACTGAATTGATAACCTACAAAGTGTTTGTAAGCACTATGTCGGATCAATACTTGGGAGCGCGCGGTCTTTTTTCATCTATACTTGAATTTTTATCCTTGGCGGAGCTTGGCATAAGCACAGTGTTGGTTTACAGCATGTATAAGCCTGCTGCGGAAAAGGATGAGCGAAAGCTTCTGGCTCTCACTCAGTTTTATCGCAATGCATATTATATCATAGGCGCAATGGTATTCAGCATTGGCGTGTGTTTAATACCTTTTTTGGATTTTTTCATACAGGATATGGACTCAGTGCCATACGCAAGGACGATATATTTTCTGTATCTGCTGAATGCTTCGCTTTCGTATTTGTGGGTCTATAAGCAATCTGTGCTTAATGCTGACCAAAAATATTATATTATTAATTTTTATTGCGTTATTGTCAATGTGATTCAGTGTATCGGTCAGATAATTATACTCGTTTTGACTCAAAATTTCTTTGTATATCTGATTATACAAATGATATGTACTTTGATTAAGAATATTGTGGTTTCGCGTGTGGCTGAAAAAATATATCCTTTCCTTAAAAGCAAAGAAAAGGTACAGCTTAGTAAGGAAGAACGGCGCGGTATATACAAAAATGTTTTTGCTATGTTTCATCACCGTATAGGCGGCACGGTACTTAATTCCACCGATAATCTGCTCATCACCAAGTTTATAGGACTGACATTCTGCGGATTCTACAATACCTTTAAAATGATAATAAGAGTGATGAATTCATTCTTAAATCAGTTTTTTACCGCTATGATGGCCAGTGTGGGCAATCTGACTGCCAGTGAGTCCAAGGAAACCTCATACCACACCTTCAAATACCTTCATTTTCTCAGCTTCTGGGTTTATACCTTCTGCACCATAGGCTTCATCGAGTTGGCTAATCCCGTGGTATTGGCTGTGTTCGGCAAGGAAAAATATACCTTTGGTTTCCCCACAATACTTATGATTGGATTGAATTTTTATGTAGTGGGCATACGAAAGGTTCCCATTACCTTTAAGGAAGCAATGGGTCTGCTTTGGCCTGATCGATACAAACCGCTCATCGAGGCTGTGCTGAATGTAGTTATTTCGATTGTGTTTGTCAAATATATAGGCATTGCGGGAATATTGCTGGGCACTATTGTGAGCATGGTGGCGACATCACTGTGGGTAGAGCCGCATGTTCTGTTTAAGCACGGCTTCCAGATGTCCAGCGGAGAGTTTTGGCGCAGGAATATTATTTACTTTATATTTTCCGGTGCAATGATAGCGCTTGTGCATTATATAGACAGTCTTTTTGTGCTCACAGGATGGTTTGATGTGCTGGCCAAGCTGGGGGTTTGTGTCGTAGTGCCGAATGTGATAATCGCGGTATGTTTCTGTTTTACAACTGAATTTAAATCTCTTTTTTCGGTCATATTCAGCATGCTTGCCAATAGATTTAAAAATAAAAAAGAGGCAGCAGCTTGAGAGTATCCGTAGTTAAATAAGACAAAAAAGGACGCGAAGCATCAGAAAAATGCTTCGTATCCTTTTTAATTATACATCAATCTACAAAAAATTTACTACTATAAATGAGCACGACTTAGGAATTTTGTACAAATAATTAATTTCATATGAAGTATAATGTGAATTTATAAGACGATATAAGCGCGCTTATTTGTGCAACTTGCCGGGCATGCTCATTTATAGTATACACATAAAAATTAATTTCGGTATCAGTATTTACATTCAGCACTTGGTCGGCTCGGGATATTCAACGCCGAAGGATTCGACTGTTACCTTTTTCATAACCTGAGGCTCAAGCGGCTTGTCGGCATAATTGGTGCGTGTTTCGGCGATAGCGTTGACTATATCCATGCCCTCTGTTACCTTGCCGAACGCAGCATACTGACCGTCGAGATAAGGTGCTGCCGCATGCATGATAAAGAACTGAGAGCCTGCGGAGTTGGGCATATTGGTTCTTGCCATGGAGAGAACTCCGGGGGTGTGCTTGAGAGGATTGGCAAATCCGTTCTGCATAAATTCGCCCCTGATGCAGTAGCCGGGACCGCCCATGCCTGTGCCCTCGGGACAGCCGCCCTGAATCATGAAGCCGCTGATTACGCGGTGAAAGCAGATGCCGTCATAATAGCCCTTTTTGACAAGGCTGATGAAGTTGTTGACTGTGTTCGGGGCGATTTCAGGATAAAGCTCAGCTTTGATGATGCCGCCGTTTTGCATTTCGATAGTTACTACAGGATTTTGTGCCATTGATAGTTACCGTCCTTGTAAAAAAATTGCATCAGAAAATTTCTGTGCTTAAGTTATATTTTACCACATAATATTTTTTGTGTATGTACGATATATTAATATTGAGATAAAATTCAGTCGATAGATTTGCCTGTGGCGAGCAGGCTGTAATATAATGTTTGTTTTGTGGAGGCTCATTATGATTAAACTTAACCCAAAAAATAACAACGCTAAGAAAAATAACAGCGGCAAGAAAAAAACTCATTTCAAAATAAAAATGCGTGGGTTGACAGATATAATTAAGCAGCACAAATGGACGTTTGCAGTATACATAGTTCTGCGAACCTTCGTTATCATCGCACTTGTCATTTCATGTATTCGCGGTCAATACGAAAACGCGTTTGTATGTGTGCTGTCACTGATATTGTTTATTGCGCCGGCGTTTATCACGGCTAATTTCGGTATACAATTTCCGTCAACCATGGAAATTATAGTGCTGCTGTTTATTTTTGCCGCCGAGATACTGGGCGAAATACAGTGCTATTATCTGAAATTCCCATATTGGGATGTAATGCTGCATACTCTCAACGGATTTTTGTGCGCGGCGTGCGGATTCGGTCTGGTGGACATTCTGAATAAGAATCCTAAGATAAAGTTCAATCTGTCCCCGTTTTTCCTTGCTATGACGGCATTTTGTTTTTCAATGACCATAGGTGTGCTGTGGGAATTTTTTGAATTTGGCTGCGATACTTTTTTGCATAAAGACACCCAAAAGGATACGGTAATACACATGATTTCTTCGGTTGAGCTTAATCCTGACGGCAGCAACACCCCTGTGATAATTGACAATATCAACGAGGTTATTGTCAACGGTCAGGAGCTTGGAGTAGGCGGTTACATCGACATAGGTCTGATAGATACTATGCAGGATTTGTTTGTGAATTTTATAGGAGCGGCTGTATTCAGTGTTATAGGATTTTTTTATGTTAAGTCGCGCGGTAAGGGCAAATTTGTGCGCCGGTTTATTCCTACGCTGGCGGAAAAATACATTATCGACAGCGAATCGTCAGATAATGATACTAATTTTCAATAAAAGTACGACAAAAAATCTTCGCAAAAAAACATATACGCAAGTTTTTTGCTCGATTTTTTTGTACTTTTTTAATTGAAAATTAGTATGAGATGAAAGCTCAGAATTGCGATGAGGCGGAACCAAAGGACTGTGATAATTCATAATAAGATAACAAAAAAATTGTGGCTTTTGGACAATATTGTTAATTTGTCCTGAAGATAAAATATGTACCTGTTGACATCTCAACGATTTTTAGCTATAATTTAATAAATGCAGTAAATATCGTGCATCGGTATTACGATGATTTTGTGAAAGAAGCGTTAGATGATATGCAGGAAGACAGATTTGAATTGTTTGACGTGTCGATTTCACTCATTTGCAAAAGCATACAAAAGATAAAAAGCGAAAAAATGATGCCGTACGGATTAAAAAGTTCACATGTGCTTTTTCTGGTTCAGCTCAATAAAAATAAAGAGGGAATGACTGCCTCGGAGCTGTCAGAAGCCGGTCATGTGGATAAGGCTCAGATTTCCCGCGTAATTTCGGAGCTTTTGCAAAAGGGGTATGTAATCAAAAAATGTCTGAGACAGGGGCAAAAGTACAATGTAAAATTGATGCTGACCGAAGCAGGCAAAAAGGTTACTGACGAAATTAATGAGATAATTGCCAAAGTGCTGGAATATGTCAGCGGAAGCATACCAAATTCGGATCTCGACATATTTTACCGCACATTGTTCAAGATAAGCGACAATCTTTTTGCGCTAACGTCAGATGCTGATATATAGATGCATTTTTGTTTGTTTTAGAAAAAGCTATATTGATGTTTAAGGAGAAAAATATCTTATGTCAAAAATTAAATTGATTACAGATTCAGCCAGTGATATTTCGGAAAAAGACGAGAAAAAATATAATATTCTTGTGCTTCCGTTTAAAGTGGCAATGGGTGATAAGTCGTACGTCAGCCGGGTTGATTTTAACAACGAGAAATTTTATGATTTGATGGAGGCATATGACGGACTTCCGCTCACCTCTCAGATTACCGCGTTTGAATTTGAGGAAATCTATGAGCAGCAGTATCGCGACGGAGTGACCGATATTATCTGTGTGCTTATAAATGCGCAGGGCTCGGCAACATATAATAATTCCCTCATGGCTAAGGACAGCTTTTTTGAGAATCACCCTGAAGCCTTGGGAAAAATAAACATAACCAGCATCGACGGCAGAAGCTATACCGGCGCGTACGGCTATCCCGTAGTAGAGGGTGCAAAGATGATACAGCGCGGCGAGTCTGCCGAAAAAATCATAGAATTTATCAATCACTGGGTAAACAACTGCACTATATTTTTCGCCCCCTACTCGCTCAAATATGCGCGCAAGTCCGGCAGAATCCCCAGTGCCGCCGCGTTTGTCGGCGACGCTCTGGGTCTTAAGCCGATTATGAGAATATTTGACCATGTGATTACAACCGATACCAAGGTGCGTGGCGACAAGGCTGTTATTCCCAATATAGTCCAGAAGACAGCCGATGAGATCGAGCCTAAGACGCCCTACTGCATAGTTTACGGAAACGACAGCGGTGTGAGAGATGATCTTGTCAAGGCAATGACACAGAAGCTCGGCTACGGTCCCGAGGACTGCTATCAGATAGGCGCGGCAATTGCCGTCAATGCAGGTCCTAAGGTGGTCGGCACAATATTTATGAAAAAAAGATAATTTGTTGGCGGCATGTCATAAAAATGTTAATTTTTTATGATGTGCCGTTTTTGTATTGACAAATTCATCATAAAAGGTATAATTTAACACAAAACATAGGTGATAAGTAGGCATTAAAGCCTTATATGAATGTAAAATTTTTGAGGAGGATTATTTATGAGTGAAGCTTTGCAGAACTTGCCGTTTGAACCAAATGAGGGAAAAAATCTTGTCATTTCAACAAAAGACGGAGAGTATGAGCGTTATCCGGTGAAAACTCCCGTAATAAAGTCGGGCGATAGCCTGGTGGACTTGCTTAATGAAAGTGTAAAGCCGTATTTGCAGGACGGCGACATGATTTATATGAGCGAAAAGATTCTGGCTATCAGTCAGGGACGGGCATTCCCGATTGATGAAATAAATCCCTCTCTTCTGGCGAGGTTTTTGGTAAAATTTGTATATAAATCCCCTTACGGCATAGGCTTGGGCAGTCCGTGGACAATGGAATTGGCTATCCGCTCCGTTGGCAGATTAAAAATAATAGGAGCGGCGATAATTGCGGGGATAGGCAAGCTTTTCGGCAAGCGGGGCGTGTTTTATAACATTCTCGGTGAGTCGGTGAGATCAATCGATGGTCCGTGCGACTGCACTCTGCCGCCATACAACAAATACGCCAAGATGGCACCATACAAGCCGAACGAGGCGGCTGCCAAGCTTACCGAGGCCATGGACGGTCACAAGGTTATTGTAGTGGATGCAAACGATATAGGTGTAAACATTCTGGGCAAGCCGTCGCCTGAGCTTTCGGACGAGCTTTTGTCTCAGATTTTCAAGGACAACCCTCTGGGTCAGGGCAGAGAGCAGACGCCACTGTGTATAGTGCGCAAAGTTTCGTAAAAGATGTTGCAATTTTACGGAGTGAGTGGTATTATAATACGGTAGGCTTTTGCAGTTTTTATCAATACAAGTACTACGGCAATCAGCAAAAAAGCTTACTTCTGCGATTGCCGTATTCAAGCCGGTTATATATCTGATTCAGATAATAATCGGCTGATTTTGTGTGATTCAGATCGTATTTTTAATAGGTTTTATCGAGGATGGATTTTATGGAAACTAAACTAAGCAAGCTGCCACACGGCAGAATGGCACATGTAAAGGCACTCACCTGTCAGGGCGCACTGCGCCGCAGAATTATTGATATGGGCATAACCCCCGGCGCAGCTATATTCGTGCGCAAAACCGCACCTTTCGGCGACCCGCTTCAGGTAAATGTGCGCGGTTATGAACTGAGCCTGCGACTGTCTGAGGCGGAGCAGATTTCGGTCGAATATGACGAGAGGGGTTGATAAATATGATGAATAAAAACTCGGAATTCGAGAAGGATCATGAAAAATATCACAGAAAGCAAAGTCATAAGAAAAAGCTTAGTGAACTGGATAAGTTTCACGATCACTATGGTCCCGGAGGATTTCATGAGGATGACGGTCACAATATGGACAGTCATAAGTTCCACACAGGGCATAAATTTGCGCTGGTGGGAAATCCTAACTGCGGCAAGACGACACTTTTCAATTATCTCACCGGCTCCAGTCAATATGTCGGCAACTGGCCGGGCGTTACCGTGGAGAAAAAGGAAGGTCGCTCCAAAATGGGCGGCGAAAATCTGACAATAGTGGATCTTCCGGGCATTTACTCCATGTCGCCCTATACGGCAGAGGAAATAGTGTCGAGAAATTATATAATTGACGAAAAGCCTGACCTTATTATCAATATAGTAGACGCAACTAACCTTGAACGAAATCTTTATCTCACCAGTCAGCTTCTTGAGTTGGGACGGCCTGTAATCGTTGCGCTTAATATGGTGGATATGCTCAAGAGCCGCGGTGACGAGATAGATGTCAAGCTGCTTCAGGAAAGGCTTGGGGTGAGAGTGGTTCCCATCACAGCCAGCAAGGGCGACGGTGTAATGGAACTGATGCACCGCGCGCATAAATACGCCGAGGAAAAGCGTCTGCCTAAACCGATGAATTTTTACAGCGGAGACGCAGGCACCATTATAGAAACGATAGAGGATTTGATAAAGGACAAATGCAATGAGTGTCAATATCCCCTCAGGTGGGCGGCGGTAAATTTATTTCAGGGCGACAGCATCACTAAGCGCGATTTGGGGTTAAACGCGGCAGTTATGTCAAAAATCGAAGAACTGCGCAGTGTGATTCCGGTGAGCGATTCGATCGACCACGATATAATTGTCGCCGACAGCCGCTATAAATGGAGCTGTGATATTTGCACGGAGGCGGTCAAGCGCGGCACAGACCCTCTCGCGCCGACACTTTCGGATAAAATTGACGGCATTGTCACCAATAAATTCACGGCGATTCCGTTCTTTGCGCTGATTATGTTTCTGACTTTTTATCTTACCTTTGGCAGCTTTGGAAGCTGGCTGGGCGATTTGTCGGGAATGTTGATCGATGATATGCTGATTCCCGCGGCTGCAAATATGCTGAATAAAATAGGTGCGTCGGAGTGGGCTGTCAGCCTGGTGTGTGACGGAGCGTTGGCGGGTGTCGGCGCGGTGCTGGCTTTTTTGCCGCAGATCACGGTACTGTTTTTCTTTCTCTCCATTCTGGAGGATTCCGGTTATATGTCGCGTGCGGCATTCATAATGGATAAGCTGCTGCGTAAGATAGGGCTTTCGGGTAAATCCTTTGTGCCGATGCTCATGGGCTTCGGCTGCACGGTTCCCGCTGTTATGTGCACCCGAACTATCGAAAACGAAAAGGACAAACGCGCCACTATTTTAATTACGCCGTTTATGTCGTGCAGCGCGAAAATGCCTGTGTATGCCATGATTATAGCGGCATTTTTCCCTCGCAGCGGCGGGCCGGTAATTCTCGGAATTTACCTGCTGGGCATAGCCGTGGCGGCTATTATGGCGCTTGTATTTAATAAAACCATACTCAAAGGCGAGGCGGCTAGCTTTGTCATGGAACTGCCGCCGTACCGACTGCCGACCCTGCGCGGCTTATGGCTGCATATATGGGAGCGGCTTAAGGATTACATATCCAAAGCGGGCAGTGTGATTCTGGGCGCGACGATAGTAGTGTGGTTTCTCCGCAATTTCACATTCGGTCTGGAAATGACCAATGACAGCAGCCGGAGCATACTTGCCAAGCTTGGCATGGTAATCGCCCCGATATTTGCACCGTGCGGCTTTGGTACATGGGAATCTGCTGTGTCTCTGCTGACGGGTGTCATCGCAAAGGAGCAGGTTGTCAGCACCATGACAGTGCTTTACGGTCAGAATATTTCTTCCGCACTGCCGCAGATTATGTCGCCTCTTGCTGCGATTTCTTTTCTTGTATTCACACTGCTATACACTCCTTGCGTGGCGGCAGTCACAACTATCCGCAGAGAGCTGAATTCCAAAAAATGGACAGTTTTCGCGGTGGTGTTCCAATTGCTGCTTGCGTGGTTTGTTTCCATGCTGATATTCCAAATAGGCAGTCTTTTTATCTGATGTAATGAAAGGATTTTACAGCTTATGACGGGTAAAACTCACATGCTGGCCGGTGCTTGCGCGGCTCTCGCGCTGCAGGCAACAGGTCCCGAAGTGGTAATGGCAGCCTTCGGCGCGCTGCTGCCTGATGTGGATACAGCGCAGTCAGCAGCCGGAAAATACGCAGGCTTGTTTGCAAAAATGCTGCCGCATAGAGGTCCGACCCACAGCCTGGTCATGCTTTTAATTTCAACATTCATAAATCCGTGGCTCGGGCTTGGCGTAATTACTCATATTTTCTTGGATATGATTACGGCCGGCGGAGTCAAGCTGTTGTGGCCGTGGGGCAAAAGAATACGTTTTCCGCTTGCCAAATATGTGTCAAACAGCGGCATTGTGGAGAATGTTCTGCAAACGGCATTTGTAGTTATCTGCGTTTGGATTTGTATCAAACATATGGATGGCTTTTTCTCTCTTGATTTTTCGTGGCTGTATGATTGGATTAAAAGCATTTTTAGCTTCTAATACTAATTTTCAATAAAAGTACGACAAAAAATCTTCGCAAAAAAACATATACGTAAGTTTTTTGCTCGATTTTTTTCTACTTTTTTAATTGAATATTAGTATAAGCCGAAATAATATCTGAGCCTGATACCTATAATATATATAATATACAAATTCTGACATTAATATTTGTTAAGCATTTCCTTGAAATTTTTTAATAGAGTATTGACAAATTATGAGAAAAATGTATAATGATATTGTTCCTTTTGTATGCTCGCAGATAAGGTATCGGGATTGGAGCGGGTAAAAGAGGCTGTTAATTATTGGAGAAGGGAATAAAAAGGGTAAAATAAAAATGCCGTGAATTGCTTTTTAAGAGGGGAAGCAGTTCATGGCATTTTTTTATTTTGTGTGATTATGCGCGTATATTGCAGTTTGGCAGAGCTGCTTTGAGTTCCGCCAGTGCTTCAGCGCTGATATTGTTTCCGCTGAGGTTTAATTCAAACAAGTTTGTTAGCTTGGCAAGTGCCGAGAAATCCTTGATTTGGTTGTTGCTCAGGTCGAGAATATTCAGATTGGTAAGACCGCCGAGTGCTTGTATGTTTGAAATCTGATTGCCGCTGAGATTGAGTGAAGAGAGAGTTTTCAGCTTGCTCAGCGTGGAAATGTCCGAAATTCCGTTTTTGCTGAAGTCCAGCGTGGTTACTGATGAAAATTCAGCAATCGGCGAGAGGTCTGAAATCGAATTTTCGGCGGCAATGAGCTGATGGAGCTTAGTCATTCCGGCGAGTGATGAAATATTTGATATTGTGTTTTTGGAAATGTCCAGATATTCCATAGTAGTCATTCCTGACAGAGCGGATAAGTCTGAGATTTTATTGCCGCTGAGATTGAGGTCTGACATAGACACTATGGCGGCAAGAGGAGAAATATCTGAAATCATGTTTGAGCTGAGATTCAGCGTTTTAATTGAGTAACAACCGCTGAGCGGCGAAACATCCGTGATTCGGTTGTTTTCCAAAAACAGACTTTGCATCATGTAGCAGTATGACAAATCGGTTATGTCGGTGATGTTGCTGTCCGCAAGTTCGACATTAGCCGAGCTTGTGTCAATAGTTTGTCCTCCGATAGTGATATTGTCCGGGATATGGAATTCGTAAGATTCGGTATTACCTCTATAAACCCTGTCCTTATTTTGGTTACCTGACACTATCAGAAATATTGCGGTAGCCAGTACCACCGCAGCCACTGCGACTATTGAAAATACGACAGGCTTAGAGAAAGAAAGTCCGTTTTTCGCATCGGCATGATTTTTCACCGAGCTTCCGCCGTCGTAATTTATGTCGAAAGACTCAAGATTGACCGCCTGTTTTGATGAATTATCGCTTTCATTGTTTGACTTTTTCCTCGGGTCAACCGCTCTGGGAGAAGTGTAGAAATCGTCGTTTGACAGATTGCCGGGAGTAACACCGCCCAGCTCCTTATCGGCGGAGTAGCCCGATGGTCTTCTTCTCTGCGGTTCGCGCTCCACTGCCGCACTTCTGAACTGCTCCATAGCTGAATTCTGCGGGTTAGTACGCTGAGCCTGAGGTCTTTGAGAATTCTGAGGGTTGGGACGCTGTCCCTGAGGCCTTTGAGAATTCTGAGGGTTGGGACGCTGCCCCTGAGGTCTTTGAGAATTCTGCGGGTTGGGACGCTGTCCCTGGGGTCTTTGAGAATTCTGAGGGCTAGGACGCTGGGCCTGAGGCCTTTGAGAATTCTGAGGGTTGGGACGCTGCCCCTGGGGTCTTTGAGAATTCTGAGAGCTAGGACGCTGCCCCTGAGGTCTTTGAGAACGCTGTGGGTTGGGACGCTGCCCCTGCGAATTTCTTATATTAGGGTTATAATCTGAACGGTTATTTTTATCCAAAATTATTCCTCCACGTTTGATTATTGCTTTATTGTAAATAAGTATAGCTTTTTACTGTAAAGAAAAGCATAGCATAAAATTATTAACGCATTATGAAAAAAGCTAAAAAACTAATCAGTCGCAAGGCTTTTTCTCACAATTTCTTCAAAATACTGTCGTAATTCGGAAATTTCGCCTATATCAAGCTTTTGCAGAAGATTGCGGCTTTGCGCGCGGATAGTATTGCGTGAGAGCATCATCTTATCGGGAAGCTGTTCGGCTGTGTATCCGTCCAAAACCACCAGTTCCAGCAGATAACGCTCACGTTCGCTAAGTTCAAGTTCCTTTGACTTCGCTTTTATAGCAGCGCGAAGTGATTTGCGGAATTCAAAGCTTTCCTGTGTCAGTCCGTGCTTTTTCAGCAGATAGAAGATAATCG
>JAQXFQ010000159.1 GCA_029005175.1 Bacillota bacterium | reverse complement strand
TGGCGGTTTCGTTCGGTTTTAATTCAAGGTCATAAGGAAGAGCGAAGTCGTATCCCGCCGAGCCGCAGGTCGCTCTGCGAGGCATGGGAATCGCGGCGAGTGCGTATTCTGCGCCGTCTTCCGTGCCGAATTGATCACGCCATGCCTCGGTGAATTGGGCAATGCTGACTTTTTCAAATTTTGCTATTTTTTTCATAATATGTCTCCGTGTAAATGATAATAATATCGCGCAAACCGCAAAGAATAATTACAGCCTTAATTTTTTGATGAAAGGAAAGTATTTATGGAAAATTCAAATCAAAGATACATCTGCGAGCTTTGCGGTTATATTTATTACCCCGAGCAGGGCGATGAGGAAAATTTTATCCACGAGGGAACGCCGTTTGAGGAGCTTCCCGACGACTGGCGGTGTCCGTGGTGTCAGGTGACAAAGGAGCATTTCCGCCCTATGAGCGACGACGAATAATTTTTTGTATTCAAGAAAAAATCCCGTCAATCCTGCCTATGTTGCGCACGGATGACGGGATTTTTTTTAATTAATCAAAGTTCGCCGTTTTCGATTGCCGCAATCTGAGCGATTCTTGCCGCGTGTCTGCCGCCCTCAAATTCTGTGTTGAGGAAGAGGTCAACCAGCTCAACCGCAACGCCCGGTCCGATAACTCTGCCGCCCATGCAGAGAACGTTTGCGTCGTTGTGCAGGCGGGTGTATTTTGCGCTGAAGTGATCGGAACAGCATGCCGCGCGGATGCCTTTTACTTTGTTGACCGCCATGGACATGCCTATGCCCGTGCCGCAGATAAGAATGCCCTTTTCGCACTCGCCGTCAGCCACGCTGTGACCGACAGCCGCCGCGATGGGGGCGTAATTTACGGAAGCCTCGGAATCTGTGCCGAAATCCTTGAATTCAATGCTGTTTTCTGTGAGATACTTTATAATTTCCTTTTTCAGGGCGAATCCGCCGTGATCGCAGCCGATAGCTATCATTGTAATCTGCTCCTTTTATATGTGTGTTTATGATTTTTTGAGCTGTAACTCTCTCTCCGCCTGTGAGGGGCGAAGGTATGTGGGAATAAGCTCATCGGGGGATTTTGCGCCCTCCTCGGAATAAATTCTCTGCGCCGCCATAGCAACTCCGTAACCTCTCTGGTGGCGGAGATTTTCGGGTGTCAATTGGACATTGGGTAATTTTTCGCGCATTGCGTTGTAACACAATTGTGCGCCGTCGCCTGCCAGATAAATCTGCCCGTCCTCATGGCTCAGTTCGTCGGTCAATTCTTCAATTGAAACAGCCCTGTCGTCGCACAGGCGAATCAGCTTGCCGTCCTCAAAAGTGAAGAGCGCGTTATATACCTGACTGCGGCGCGCGTCCATTGATGCGCATATTACGCCCTCGAAACCTTCGCAGTTCCACGCTATTGCCTCGAGGGTGGAAACACCTATGCAGGGGGTGCTGCTCGGAAACGCCATGCCCTTGACTGCCGCCACGCCTATGCGTATGCCTGTGAACGAACCCGGTCCCGCCGACACCGCGTAACAATCAATGTCAGCTGCGGTCATTTTCGCGTTAGCCAAGGTGTTGGCAACCATTGGGAGAAGCGTTTCGCTGTGGGTAAGTCCCACCTTGACAAAGCTTTCGGCAATAATTTTGCCGTCCTCCATGACCGCACAACCGGCTGAAACCGCCGAGCTGTCAACTGCCAGTATTTTCAATTTAATTCACCCCGCAATCCGCTTATCTTGAATATTCTTGTATCGTCACTGCTTGGAGCGGATATTTCAATTGTGATTTTATCCTCGGGCAGTGCGCCGTCGATATTTTCGCTCCATTCGGTGACTATCACGCCGTTGCCGATGTAATCGAAAAATCCTGTGGAATAGAGGTCGTCCCAGCTCTCCACTCGGTACATATCAAAGTGGTAGAGCATGACCCTGCCCTCATGCTCGTGGACGATAGCGAAAGTGGGACTGGATACATCATATGAATCAATGCCCAGCCCGGCGGCAAGTCCGCGCACGAATGCGGTTTTGCCCATGCCCAGACCGCCGTAAAGCGCTATGACCTCATCGCCCGAGAGAAGCGAGCCGATTTTTTTGCCTAATGCCTCGGTTTCTTCGGGCGAATTTGTGATAATTTCCTTATAATCCATGTTTATCCTTTTAGAAAAGTCCTGTAATTGTGCCCTGACCGTCAACGTCAATGCGGTTCGCGGCGGGAACCTTGGGCAGACCGGGCATCGTCATAATGTCGCCTGTGAGTGCGACTACGAAGCCTGCGCCGTTGGAGAGGCGAACCTCCTTGACGGTGATTTCAAAGCCTGTCGGGCGTCCGAGCTGCGTGGGATCGTCGGAAAGTGAGTACTGAGTTTTTGCAATGCAGACCGGCATGCCCTTTGCAAGCTCCTCAAATGAAGCAATCTGCTTTTCGGCGGCAGAGGTAAAGTTGACCTTTGCCGCGCCGTAAATCTCGGTTGCGATTGCGGTTATTTTCTCCTTGATTGTGAGGTTTGCATCGTAAATCGGGGCGAAATTCGACGGCTTTTCGGCTGCTTCGACAACCTTTTCGGCGAGTGCTATGCCGCCTTCGCCGCCCTTGGCAAATACTTCCGAGAGTGCGAACTCTGCGCCCAGGCTGCGGCAGTAGTCGGCGATATAATCAAGCTCCGCCTGTGTGTCGGTGAGAAAACGGTTGATTGCAACTACGACATTTACGCCGTATTTCTTCATATTCTCGATGTGTGCGCCGAGGTTTGCAATGCCCTTTTTGAGTGCGTCGAGGTTTTCGGCGGTCAGCTCGGTTTTGGGAATGCCGCCGTTGTATTTGAGCGCGCGAACTGTGGCTACGATTACGCATGCGGCGGGCTTCAAGCCGCCCATTCTGCACTTGATGTCGTAGAATTTTTCCGCGCCGAGGTCGGAGCCGAAGCCTGCCTCTGTGATGCAGTAATCTGCCAGCTTGAGCGCGAGCTTTGTGGCGCGGATAGAGTTGCAGCCGTGAGCGATGTTTGCGAACGGACCGCCGTGCATAATAGCGGGAGTGCCCTCAAGGGTCTGCACGAGATTCGGCTTTATCGCGTCCTTGAGCAGAGCGGTCATTGCGCCGTCCGCCTGCAAATCGGAGGCGAATACCGGCTTGTTGTCGTAGGTGTATGCAACGAGGATTTTGCCGAGGCGAGCCTTGAGGTCGTTTATGTCGCTTGCAAGGCAGAGTATTGCCATGACTTCGCTGGCAACGGTGATGATGAAGCCGTCCTCACGAGGAACGCCGTTGATTTTGCCGCCCAGACCTACAATTACATTGCGGAGCGCGCGGTCGTTCATGTCAAGGCAGCGTTTGATGAGAACTCTGCGCGGGTCGATGCCCAGAGTGTTGCCCTGCTGCATGTGGTTGTCGAGAAGTGCGCAGAGCAGGTTGTTTGCGGCTGTGATGGCGTGCATATCGCCTGTGAAGTGGAGGTTTATGTCCTCCATGGGCACTACCTGAGCGTAGCCGCCGCCTGCCGCGCCGCCCTTGATGCCGAATACAGGACCGAGTGACGGTTCGCGCAGGGCGATAATTGCCTTTTTGCCTATCTTTGCCATGGCCTGTCCCAAGCCGACAGAGGTGGTTGTCTTGCCCTCGCCTGCAGGGGTGGGGTTGATGGCGGTTACGAGAATCAGTTTTCCGTCGGGCTTGTCGGCATAACGGGTATAAAGCTCCTCACTGAGCTTTGCCTTGTACTTGCCGTAAAATTCCAAATCGTCGGAATTAAGTCCGATTTCGGCGGCAACATCTTCGATTCGGCGCATTTGGGTCTGCTGTGCTATTTCGATGTCAGAAAGCATGGTTGTTTCTCCTTTTCAATAAAAAATTGGGCGAAAGTTAAAGTCCCTATTAAATTCCCGATTATTATATCATATATGAAGGCAGAATTCAAATATCTTTCATTAATTTTACTTGAAGTTGTTATGAAAATTAATTATAATGTATTTTAAATTAGGTCAATTGATGTGTAAAAATTAACGGAAGTGATAAATTAAATGAACGATAAAATCGCGTTAGTTAAAGAATGGGCGGGAAAGGCCGTGAGTGCGGCAGTCAATTACGTCCGCACTACATATGTCCTGCTGTGGGGGCTGATTCTGGTCTGCACGGTCTACGGCTGTACTCTGATTTCAAGCGCGCGTCCGGTGGCGGTCAAAACGCAGATAATGGCGGCTATGCTGGGATTCGGCGGCGCATTTATCATATCGCTGATGGACTATCACCGCCTCGGACAATTGTGGTATCTGGTGGGCGGCGTGTGTGTGTTTCTGGTGGGTCTTACTTTCGTCGTAGGACGATCTGCGGCGGGCGGAAACGCGGTGGCCGACGACGTGGCGTGGCTGAATATTTTCGGCTACAGCTTTCAGCCCTCGGAGCTTATGAAAATCGGCTTCATAGTGACGTTTTCCTATCACCTGTCGTACATCGTGGAAAAGGGAACGCTTAATACGCTGTCCAGCGTGTTTCTGCTGGGCTGTCATGCACTGGTGCCTGTCGGTCTTTGCATACTTCAAGGCGACGACGGTACAGCTCTCATGTTTCTGGTGATGTTCCTTATCATGTTCTTTTCCAGCGGTCTTAGCTGGAATTTCATAGCTCTCGGTCTTATCGCAATCGTCGGCATGTCGCCTATATTGTGGCAGAGCATGAGCGAACATCAGCGCAATCGTTTTTCGGCGGTTTACAATCCTCAGGAGGGGGATGAGGTCGGCATTTTGTATCAGCAGACGCTTGGCAAGGTGGCTATCGGCAACGGCGGACTTACCGGCGAGGGTCACGGCACAAGCACGATGATTCAGTCGGGACTCGTGCCTGAGGATCACAACGACTTTATCTTTACGGTGGCTTGTGAGGAGTTCGGCTTTATCGGCGCGCTGCTGCTTATCGGACTGCTGGTCACTGTAATGCTGGTATCGCTGTATGCCGCATTCAAGGCGGTGGATACCATGGGCAGATTTGTCTGCGTGGGATTTTTTGCCATGATCGCCACACAGACTATATTCAATATAGGCATGTGCATTTCGGTGCTGCCCGTTATCGGTATTACGCTGCCGTTCTTCTCCGCCGGCGGTTCGTCCAGCATGTGTCTTTACTTCGGCGTCGGATTGGTGCAGAGTGTGTATATGCGCACGATGGAATCCACGGGAGCGGGCATTCGCAGGAAAAAGTTAAAAATTTAGATAATATAATATTTGGTCTTATGAGAATTAGTTCTTAATCTTTATATTGCTCTGAACAAAAAATCTTAAATCACGGCTCTTGCGGTCTGGAATTTAAGATTTTTTTGTTTTGTCCGGGATAAATTACGGAAAAGCTCTTGACGAGATACAAAAAGTATGGTACAATTAATTTACCTCGCATTGGGCGTGTTTTTTTTATGCGCCCGTTTTTGCACACCAATCGGTGTCGAGGGAGGCTGATATGCCGCTTATCCGCCGCGCTTTTGCAGAAGCTGAGCGGGTTTGACGGTAAATAATTCCGTTACGGGAGGTGCCGACATGAGAGTTAAGGTCACATTGGCATGTACAGAATGCAAGCAGAGAAATTATGACACAGTCAAGAACAAGAAGAATGACCCTGACAGACTTGAGATGAAGAAGTATTGCAGATTCTGCAAGAAGCATACTTCGCACAAGGAAAGCAAGTAAGGGAGGACGCAATCTTATGAGTGACAAGTCAACCAAGAAAAAGGACGACAAGAAACTCGCTAAAGACACAAAGGGCAAGAAGGATGTTAAAAAATCCGCTGCCAAGGATTCGTCCAAGAAATCATTAAATCCCATCAAGTCAGTCGGTAAGTTTGTACGCGAGTACAAGAGTGAGATTAAAAAGATCTCCTGGCCGACTGTAAAGGATACCACAAAAAATACAGCTATCACTTTGGCGGCAATACTTGTCGTGGGTGTGTTTATCTGGGCTCTCGATTTCGGACTCAGCTCACTCAGAGACCTTGCCTTTGAAAAGATTCCGGAGTGGTCAATTTTTTCTGATGATGTATCCGATTCTGATGTAGATGTGTCTGACAGCGATTCCGCAAAGTGATAAAAGTTTGTATCACGATGCACCGGTTTTTAATTCATACAGGCATTGCTATGACGGCATGCCCGAATTACGGGAGGGTTAAATAATATGGCAGATATGACGGATGTTTCGGGAACTGCTCACTGGTACGTTATTCATACCTACGCGGGTTATGAAAACAAGGTTGCTTCCGACCTTCAGATGATAGTGGAAAACCGCAAGCTTCAGGATATGATTCTGGATGTTAAGATTCCCACAGAAACCGTTAGGGAAACCGTCACAGTAAAAAAAGACGGAGTGGAGCAGCAGGTTGAACGTGAGGTTGAACACAAGCTTTTCCCCGGCTATGTGCTTGTTAAAATGGTGATGACCAACGACACATGGTTTATCGTCCGCAATACCCGCGGATGCACAGGCTTTGTGGGTCACGATTCCAAGCTCGTGCCCGATTCCAAGCCGGTTCCTCTGACTGACGAAGAGGCGGCTAAGTGGGGCGTAGAGATCAAATCCGAAAAATTCGCCTTTGAAGTGGGCGAGGAAGTCAAGGTTATCGAAGGCTCTATGACAGGCTATATCGGCGTTGTCAATTCCATCGACCTTGAAGCAAAGACGGTATACATTACTATTGATATGTTTGGCCGCAAGACTGAGGCCGAGGTTGATATATCAAGCGTTGTACCGCTTAATTAAATTACTATCAGCGCGGAATTCTGCCGCGCAAGGCTTTTGACAAATGAAGTTTCGTCTGCGTTTTCGCAGCGGTTCTTCAGTGGGAGAAGCAGCAAAATTCACTCATAAATGCTGTTTCGGTATTACCACGTATTTGGAGGTGCTTTTTAATGGCTCAGAAAGTAACAGGTTACATTAAACTTCAGATTCCGGCAGGCAAGGCAACACCCGCTCCTCCTGTAGGTCCGGCTCTTGGTCAGCACGGTGTAAATATCATGCAGTTTACAAAGGATTTTAATGAGCGCACAAAGAACGATGTCGGTCTCATTATTCCTGTTGTTATCACAGTATACGCAGACCGTTCCTTCACGTTTGTGACTAAGACTCCTCCCGCAGCTGTTCTTATCAAGAAGGCTTGCGGCATAGAGAGCGGCTCCGGCACACCTAACAAGACTAAGGTTGCAAAGATCACAAAGGAACAGGTCAGAAAGATCGCAGAAACAAAGATGCCCGACCTCAACGCTGCTTCCATTGAAACAGCTATGAGCATGATCGCAGGTACAGCCCGCAGCATGGGCATTACTGTCGAGGACTGATTGCATAACAAAGTGCAATCTCTCAGTGGGAGGAAAATCTCCGATATTACCACTTTACAGGAGGATATTAACTAATGAAACACGGAAAGAAATATGTTGACGCTGCTAAGGCTGTCGACCGTTCAAAGTTATATGATTCTAACGAAGCTCTCGGTCTTGTTGTTAAGACTGCTGCCGCAAAGTTTGACGAGACTGTTGAAGTTCATGTCAAGCTGGGCGTTGACGGTCGTCACGCTGACCAGCAGGTTCGCGGTGCTATCGTTCTTCCGAACGGCACAGGTAAGAGCGTTAAGGTTCTTGCTATCTGCAAGGGCGACGCTGTCAAGGCTGCTGAAGAAGCAGGCGCAGATTATGTCGGCAATGACGAATACATCCAGAAGATTCAGTCTGAAGGCTGGATGGATTTCGATGTGCTCATCACAACTCCCGACATGATGGGTATGGTCGGTCGTCTCGGTAAGGTGCTCGGTCCGAGAGGCTTGATGCCTAACCCGAAGGCCGGTACAGTTACACCTGACATCGCAAAGGCTATCAAGGAAGCTAAGGCAGGTAAGATTGAGTATCGTCTGGACAAGACAAACATCATTCACTGCCCCATTGGCAAGGTTTCCTTTGGTGCTGACAAGCTCCAGGAAAACTTTGATGCACTCATCGGCGCTATCAACAAGGCTAAGCCGGCTGCCGCAAAGGGTCAGTACATCCGCTCCTGCGTTGTTTCTTCTACAATGGGCGTAGGTGTCAAGATCAATCCCAGCAAGGTCACACTTTAATTAATAATATTCACGGTCAGCATCATATTTTCACAGCGGCTGTGTAAATATTTGAATTTAACGACGCCGCATTTATTAAGTGATAACTGCGGCGTCGTTTTATTAATAAAAAAGAGAAAGAGGTCTATTTATGGAGTATAAATGCAATGTTTGCGGCAATGTTTTTGATGACGCACTCGGCACATGCCCGGCATGCGGCTCGGTGGTTTTGAATTCAGCCGCGCAGAACGATTCGGCACCCCAATATCAGGCTTCTGAAGCTCAGAACGAGCCTCAGCAGCAACCCAATTATCAGTATGGCGAGCAGCCGAATTACCAGCAGTCCTATCAGGGTCAGCCGAATTATCAGCAGCCTTATCAGGGTCAGCCGAACTATCAGCAGCCTTATCAGGGTCAGCCGAACTATCAGCAGCCGCCTTATCAGGGAAATCCCCAGGGCGGATATGGCTACAAAGACCCAAATGCAAAGTCTAAAATTGCAGCGGGCATATTGGGCATACTTCTCGGCGCGTTCGGTGTTCACAACTTTTACCTCGGTTACACAGGCAAGGCAATTGCCCAGCTTTTGATTACACTGCTTTCATGCTTTACTCTTTGCTGGGTAAGCGAGATATGGGGATTGATCGAGGGCATTATGATTCTCACCGGTTCTATCGCAGTCGATGCCACCGGCAGACCGCTCTCTGATTAATTCGTAGTATCCCTAAACGTAGTTAAACATATAAAATAAATCTGTAATTTATGAAACCATCCGTCGCTTGACTTTTGGCGGCAGGTGGTTTCTTTGTGTGTGTTGATGTAGGTGATTATTTGAGCACAAGCATTATGGAAAAATATTTAGGCAACAGAAATTTTTTTAATAAATTTCTTATGATTACGCTGCCTATCGCTATACAGAACGGTATAACCAACGTGGTGAGTATGGTGGACAATGTGATGGTGGGGCAGCTTGGCACATCACAAATGAACGGCGTTTCGATTGTAAACCAAATTATGCTGATAGCTACATTATGCATTTTCGGCGCGATGGCTGGCGCGGGTATCTATACAGCCCAATATTACGGCAGCGGCAATCAGGAGGGAATCAGATATACATTTCGATTCAAGATGATTATAGGAGCCGCAATTGTCACGGGAGCAGTACTTATACTCGAATTTTTTGGCGAAAATCTCATCATGCTGTTTCTTCACGGCGATAATCAAAAGGACATAGAAGTAACACTTCAATACGGATTGGACTATCTGAGCGTGGCGATGTGGAGCTTGGTTCCGTTCGGAATATCTCAGGTTTACGTCAGCACCATGCGCGAAACGGGGCAAACTCTGGTGCCCATGAAGGCGGGCATTGCAGCGGTATTTGTAAATATCGGGCTTAATTATGTGATGATATTCGGCAAACTGGGCTGCCCGATGCTCGGAGTCAGAGGCGCAGCACTTGCCACCATCTGCGCGCGATTTGCAGAGGGGATTGCGGTTATATTATGGCTGCACCTGCACAGCAGGCAGAATCCGTTTATTGTGGGCGCAATCAGGTCGTTCTATATACCTTCAAAGCTGTTTGTGAATATACTGCTAAAGTGCATACCTCTTATGATAAACGAGGCACTGTGGGCGGGCGGAGTTGCAATGCTGAACCAAAGCTACTCCACGCGCGGACTTGACGCCGTGGCGGGGGTAAATATCTGCTCAACGATTACAAATGTGTTTAATGTGTTCTTTATCGCAGTGGGTGAGGCCATTGCTATCATGGTGGGGCAGCTTCTCGGCGCGGGTCAAAAGGATAAGGCTAGACATGCGGACACTGTATTGTGTGTGTATTCGGTGCTGGGAAGTGCCGGGCTTGCGGTTATTATGGCAGCATGTTCACCGTTTTTTCCGATGCTGTACAATACTACCGATGAGGTACGAAGCCTTGCTACGAGCTTTATCATAGTGATTGCGTTTCTGCTGCCGGTGCAGGCTTTTACCAATGCATCCTATTTCACGCTGCGTTCGGGCGGAAACACCTTTATAACCTTTATATTTGACAGCGTGTATATGTGGTGCTTTACCGTGCCGATTGCCTTTGTGATTACGCGATATACAGCAATTAATATCGTTGCGGTGTACGCAATCTGTCAATCACTCGAGATAGTCAAGGCTGTTATCGGATTTATATTTGTCAGGAAGGGTGTCTGGATTAACAATATTGTTGATAATTGAGCAGAAAATTTATTGCAAAAGTAGAAAGTAAAAAAAAGCAAAAAAAACGCGAATATCGCTTGCAATTGCCTGTAAAAAATGGTATAGTGTTCTTTGACACGATACAATCGTACGCAGGTGGTGGATTCGGCGATGTCTGATGAATATTATATAGTAAGCCGTGAAGCTTTGCCGGCGGTATTTATTAAGGTTGCGGAAGCTAAAAGACTTCTCGGCACAGGCGCGGCAGGCTCGGCAACCGAGGCTGCACGCATGGTGGGAATATCGCGAAGCGCATTCTACAAGTATAAGGATATGATAATGCCTTATGAAAATACAGAGGAATCGCGCGTTCTGACTATTCAGTCTGTGCTGGAGGATAAACCCGGCGTGCTTTCGTCAATGATAACTGTGTTTTTTGACGTGGGCGCAAACATACTGACGGTCAACCAGAATATTCCGGCGGACGGTGCGGCTTATGTATCGGTATCGGCGCGGACGGAACACATGGAAATCTCGGTGGCGCAGCTTTTTGAAAGGCTGAGAGCCATTGACGGCGTTGTTTCGGTTTCCCGAATCGGTATGAACAATTAGGAAGGCAAAAAGCAATAAATAACTTGGAAGGCAGTGATTTGTACTATGGTAAAAATAGCGGTTATGGGCCACGGGGTTGTCGGCTCGGGTGTTGTGGAGGTTTTGATGAAAAACCACAACGGGATTGAGCGTCGCGCCAAGGAAGGCATTGATGTAAAATACATCCTCGATTTGCGTGATTTTCCTGACTTGCCCTATGCGGATAAATTCGTGAAGGACATCAATGTAATTCTCGAAGATCCTGAGGTTGAGGTTGTAGTGGAATGTATGGGCGGCGTAAATCCGGCGTTTGATTTCTGCATGAGCAGTCTCAAGGCCGGCAAGAGCGTTGTCACCTCTAACAAGGAGCTTGTGGCCAAGAGAGGTCAGGAGCTGCTTGAGGTGGCAAAACAAAACAATCTCAACTTCCTGTTTGAAGCAAGCGTCGGCGGCGGTATTCCGATTATCCGCCCGCTTACTCAGTGCATGGCGGCAAATGAGATAACATCGGTTGCGGGTATTCTCAACGGTACGACAAACTTCATACTGACCAAGATGATTACCGAGAATATGTCCTTTGACGATGCGCTCAGACTGGCCCAGAACCTCGGTTATGCCGAGAAAAATCCCTCTGCTGACGTTGACGGTGACGATGCATGCCGCAAGATTTGCATTCTCGCTTCACTGGTTACAGGCAAGCACGTTTATCCCGATAAGGTTTACATGGAGGGTATACGCAACATTACTCTAGAAGATGTGGCATATGCCGATAAATTCAATGCCGTTGTCAAGCTGATTGGCATGTTTAAGGTGCAGGAGGACGGCAGAATTCAGATAAGCGTTGCTCCGAGAATGGTTTCCAAGAGCGACCCGCTGGCAGGCGTCAACGATGTATTCAACGCAATCTGCGTTGTCGGCGACGCTACCGATGAGGTCATGTTCTACGGCAAGGGCGCAGGCAAGCTGCCTACAGCGAGCGCTGTGGTCGCCGACGTCATCGACTGCGTAAAGCACCGCGCGGCCCGAAAGTATGTTTATTGGGAGCCGGCTGTCGATAATATGATTGCGGATTATCACGACGAGGTATGCTCAATGTACCTCAGACTCTGCGGCAAGAGCACAGATGAGCTTATGGTCATAGCCAACGAGCTTTGCAGAGAGTGCGTTTATACCGACGGTGTAAATCCCGACGAAATTGCAATTATCACTGACATTGGCACATATGCCGAGCAGGAGGCAACCGCAAAGAAATTCCTTGAGCGCGGCGTAAATGTAATCAGTGCAATGAGAACCCTTACATTATAATAGTATATATTAGTATATTATGTAAGGGGGATTTCGGTTTGAAGATTAAAGTACCGGCTACAAGTGCTAACATCGGGTCGGGATTTGACGCGCTGGGCATTGCGCTGACAATGTATAATGAAATTGAAATCGAGGAAAGCGATGTACTCGACATAGCTACCCTTGATGCTGTCCAAGTCCCCACAACTGCGGATAATCTGATATTTCAATCGGCCTGCAGGCTTTATCTTGAGTGCGGCAAGCCCGCGCCAAAGGGCATGAAGATACGTCAGAGCAATGCGGTGCCTATGGCGCGCGGTTTAGGCTCAAGCTCGACTTGCGTTGCGGCGGGACTGCTGGGGGCAAATGAATTGCTGGGAAATCCCTTGAGCAAGGATGATCTGGTGAACATCGCCTGCTCTATAGAGGGACATCCCGACAACACCACTCCGGCACTTCTCGGAGGCTTGACCGCAGCGGCGGTGGAGGACAATAAGGTGTATGCCGTGACACTGCATGTGGCGGACAAATTCCGATTTGCGGCATTCATTCCAAGCTTTGAGCTGAAAACCTCGGTGGCGCGCGGAGTGCTGCCGCAGAGTGTTTCCAGACAGGACGCGGTATATAATCTGTCGCGTTCAGCGCTTATGGCGGGTTTTTTGGCTACAGGCAATACGGAAAATCTGCACATAGCTGTGCAGGATAAGCTGCATCAGCCCTACAGACTGGGATTGATTCCCGGAGCAGATGAGATATTTGATTTGTCATATGAATACGGATCGCTTGCCACTTATATCAGCGGTGCGGGACCTACGATTATGGCTATTATCAGGCGTCGCGACGAGAAATTCGAGAGCGTTATTTCCGAGCAGCTCGTGCAGCGGGGTCTGACCGACTGGCATGTGACTGTGCTGGATGTGGATTCACGCGGCGCATACATATCTGCTCGATAAACAGAATAACATTTATACTGTTATTTTTATAAATTGCTTTAGGTAAAATTTTTTATAATAATATTTCGGAGGTATTGAACAAATGGGTTTAATTGTTCAGAAATTCGGCGGCACATCAGTTGCTGATGCCGAGCGCGTGATGAACGTGGCGAGAATCGTCACGGATACTTACAAGCAGGGCAATCAGGTGGTTGTAGTTGTATCGGCTCAGGGCGACACGACAGACGACCTCATCGAAAAGGCTAAGGAAATTAATCCTTCCGCTTCCAAGCGTGAGATGGATATGCTGATGACAGCCGGTGAGCAGATTTCTATTTCGCTCCTCGCTATGGCTATCCAGAAGATAGGCTGCCCGGTTATCTCTTTGCTGGGCTGGCAGGCAGGCTTTGTTACAAGCTCTGTTTACGGCAGCGCGCGTATCAAGAGAATTGAGTCGGAGAGACTTAAAAATGAGCTTGACCAGAATAAAATTGTTGTCGTTGCAGGCTTTCAGGGCTTGAACAAGTACGACGATATGACTACCCTCGGCAGAGGCGGCAGCGATACAAGCGCTGTAGCTATTGCGGCAGCTCTGCACGCTGACAGATGCCAGATCTTTACCGATGTTGAGGGTGTATATACTGCTGACCCGCGCAAGGTGCCCAACGCTGTAAAGCTGGAGGAAATCACATATAATGAAATGCTCGAGCTTGCCACACTGGGTGCGCAGGTTCTCAACAACCGCTCGGTGGAAATGGCTAAAAAATATAATGTAGAACTTGAAGTGCTTTCTTCACTTGTCAGAAAGCCCGGTACAATAGTTAAGGAGAATGTTAAGATGGAAAAAATGCTCATCAACGGCGTAGCTAAGGATACACAGGTTGCAAGAATTTCACTCGTAGGTCTTCCGGATGAACCCGGTATCGCATTCCAGGCATTCAGCCGCCTGGCAGCAAAGAATATTAATGTAGACATCATCCTTCAGTCTATAGGCAGAGACGGCACAAAGGACATCAGCTTCACAGTTGCCAAGGACAGCGGCGCAGAGGCTGTGGAGGTTATGAAGGAGTTTATTGCAAGCTGCGGCGGCAAGGATGTTGCCATTGATAACGAGGTTGCCAAGGTTTCTATCGTAGGCGCAGGCATGGAGACACACGCAGGCGTTGCGGCTAAGATGTTTGAGGCTCTGTACGGCGCACACATCAACATCAAGATGATTTCCACAAGCGAAATCAAAATTTCCGTGCTTATTAATGCAGAGGATGCCGACAAGGCTGTTGCAGCAATACATGCTAAGTTTATCGGCTGATTCACAGTAATCTTCAATAAAAGTACGACAAAAAATCGAGCAAAAAACCATATGTGTAAGTTTTTTGCTCGATTTTTTGTACTTATTAATTGAATACTATAAATGAGCACGGCTTAGCAGTTTTGTACAAATCAATGGTATGGAGGTTATATTTTATGAAAAAATTATTCGCATTAATTACAGCAGTTATTATGGTGTTTAGCATTACAGCCTGCAGTAAGGCTAAGCCGGATGAAAAAAATAACATTGGAAGTGAAACTGGAGTCGATAGTGAAGCTTCAGTTGATATGGGTGCTCCCGTGGTGGAGAACGGTAGATTCATAGATGATAAAGCAATTCCCGTTTTGGATATTGCGGGTCGTTATGTGGGCATCAATTATGGTGATTGCATCGTAAGCATTTATACGGATTTAGAGGAATTTGCGGCCGAGGTCGGTAATGTCGAAATTACAAATCAAAACGGCGAGGTAGTTTACTCAGGCAATCTTATTCAGGTAATGGATAATAAATATGAGATTAAGGGCACAAGTGCAGATTTCACCGTGTATACTGATAACGAGGTCATAAATCTTGAATTCTATGTGGATGGCAAGCATGAGGATTATTTTACAATGGTTGAACCTTATATATCCTAATACTAAAATATATGCAAGTCCCCGCTGTTGTATTATTGAACGGCGGGGGCTTTTTTGTGCTTTGTGCAAGACTTTGGTGATATTACTGTGAATAGCACAAATTTGTTAACAATTATTAATATAAATTTTATATAAAATACACCAGATTTCGGTTTAATTCGCAAAATTAAGGTGTATAATTATACCAGCATTGAAAATAATATATGAGCCAATCAATGCAAATATATTTCGGAGGTGAAAATAATATTATGAATCAAAAGACTATGGCGGTTTATTCGAGGAGCAATCAGCGTCGGCTTACGGCTAAGGCATTAGAACTGGCTGAGGCAGACAAATCAGGATTATCTGTAGTCAGTGTATTTCCTGAATGCGGCGGTGAATATGCCGAAAAGACAGAGCAGCTATACCAATATTCGTCATCGATAGGAGCGGAAATGACCGTGCTTTACAGCAGCGAGCCTGCGCTTGCCCTGATGAAGCATGTAAAACATAATAAGATTACCAATGTAGTGATAAGTGAGAGCGATACAAGCGGTGCGGCAAAGCTGATACAGGAGGTTTTGCCAAAGGTTAAGGTTACGGTTGTCCCGAATGAGAGCAGTAATGTATGCAGTTGGTTTGCGGCGGATTTATTTTGCTGTGCATTGACCGGAGTTAAACAGTAATTCATTAATTTTTCAACTTAAATTAGAAAACAATTTACAGTGACATATAGCAGCAGTGCGTTGAAAAAAATCAACGCACTGCTTTTTTGTCAATAAGGTTACAACTTTGTAATCGAATAGAAGGCGAACAGGGTATGAATTTTTTTGCAGTTGTACAATGTGACGATATAATGAAGTTGATAATTGTGCAGAATTCGTATTTGATTGCCAAAAATCAGCATGGTAAAAAAGTAATGGTTACAAGGCTGTAACCGTTTAAAAAAATTGAGATTGACAAAAAAGTGTCATCTTTGTTATATTTTAACAACTTAGTCTTGCGTACTATTGGATAAGTACAGCATATTGAACATAATAAATCGTGCTAAGTATCATATTAAGTTAAAATATTTGTTTATAATCAGTGAAAAAATGCAAAAGATGAATAGTTACAAAAAAATTACAGCCTAATTCTACGAATCTCACAAAATTTTATTTTTATAAGTTAAAGCGATAAAGTAGAATAAAGTCGGGTTTTGTCTATTTTAGATATATAATTATATTTGAATTTGGCTTTTTTGTAGATCCAAAAATTACAATACAGCATATTGCACAAAAAATTACGCCGGTTTTGCCTTGACAATAAATTTTTTACTGACTATAATACCCACATCGTTTGAACGCAGGATTCGGACGGCCGCTAGACAAGGCTTCATACGGCGGCGCAGCAGTTCAGTCACCCCGTTGGTTGAACAAAGCAGCGTATTCTATGAGAGCTGAGTTGAACGGTAACATCCCCCGCAGTCAGCCGGGGCAGAAAGTTGAGGAAAAGATTTATGGATAAGGCAGGTTTTATAAGAAGCCGCAAGGGCGCATCAATGTTCCTTGCCGCAGCATGTTTAATCAGCTTCACATTCATTTCATCGAATCTTTCAGCAGTAGAAGTAATTGACGGCAATAATAAGCAGACAGTAATTTCCACCAAGGCTTCAAACAAGGTGGGAATCATAAATCAGGCAGGCTTTGCGCTTGCAGAAGATGATTCCTATGCGGTTTCCGCATCGGATGAATCCGACATTATCAAAATCCTCCGCGCATTTGATATTACCGTTGTTGACGGTGGCGTGGAAAAGGTTATCTCGGCGGTTGACGGCAGCGTTGAGAGCGCGTTGACCAATGCCGGCATCGAGCTCCCCGACGCAGATGATGAAATCAACTGCGCACTTACAGACAATGTTACAGAAAACATGGTAGTTGATATTGACAGAGTTGAGTATGTAACAAGCACAGTTACAAAGGCTGTCAAGTACAAGACTGTTACAAAGAAAGACAGCACTCTCGCAAGCGGTAAAACTAAGGTTTCCGTTGAGGGCGTGAACGGCACTAAGGAAGTAACTACGACAAAGAAGCTGGTAAACGGCAAAGTCGTTGATACCAAGGTTACAGAGAAGGTCGTAAAAAAGGCTGTCGATAAGGTAGTGCTTAAGGGCACAAAGGGCAGCTCGTCGAACAAGGGCGGCAAGTACACTGTTAATACAGGCAGCAAGACTCTTGTTATAAACGGCAAGACTGTTAAGTACTCCAAGGTGCTTACAGGCTCGGGTACAGCATATACAGCACCCAAGGGCGCAAAGACAGCCACAGGCAAGCCGGCACAGGTTGGTTTGGTAGCTGTAAACCCAAAAATTATTCCCTACGGCACAAAGCTGTATATCGTATCTGCTGACGGCAAGTACAATTACGGCTATGCCATTGCAGCCGATACAGGCTCTGCGCTCAGAAACGGCTCTGCTTTGGTTGACCTTTATTACAATACTGAAAGAGAATGCGTACAGTTCGGCAGACGTCAGGTCAAGGTTTATATCCTCGGCTAACCCGCTGAATTAACCGCAATAAAAAAGCATCGCTCCGTGTCATCTATCGGCATGGAGCGATGCTTTTTTATGTGTAATTATCAGAAATGATTTTTCCGTCGCCTATGCTGACTATTCGCTGGGCCTTTGCGGCGAGGGACGGGTCGTGGGTTATCAATACTATTGTGTGTCCGTCGCGCCACAAATCGCTGAGCGTTTGTGTGACCTCGCCACCTGAGGCTGAATCGAGGTTGCCGGTCGGCTCGTCTGCGAGTATTACTGACGGTCGGGAGGCTATGGCGCGGGCTATTGCAGTGCGCTGGCATTGACCGCCGCTCATCTGACCGGGCAGGTGGTTGCAGCGTTTTATCAGTCCCACTTCGCCTAGTGCGTCCATAGCCATACGGTGGCGGTCAATGCGGTTTATACCGCGGTAAAGCAGTGGCAGCTCGACATTTTCCAGAGCGGTCAAGGTTGGAATTAAATTGAAGCCTTGAAATATAAAACCGATCAGGCGGTTTCGTATGCGGTTCAGCTCAGATTCACGCATCTCGGCGGTGTTGCGCCCGCTGAGCATGTATTTGCCGCTGTCGGGAGTGTCAAGGCAGCCGAGAATATTCATCAGTGTGGATTTGCCCGAGCCGGAATGACCTGTTATTGCCGTGAACTCTCCCTCGGCTATGCTCAGGTCTATGCTGTCGAGCGCGAGCACTTTAATTTCGCCCTTTCCGTATATTTTGCTGACACCCTGCAGGGTGATTAGATTGCTGCTGTTCATCAGTTAGTCCTCCAAACGATTAATGAGCGAAAGCGATAAATGATAATTTACCATAGAGTACGCAACACTGGGAATCCAAGGGGACTGGTCCTCTTGGCGGGGTCAAGGGGCAGCGCCCATTGTAGGGGCGTGGGGGCAAAGCCACCACAAAACCAAAGTGCAAGAAAAACCAGCAATAGGAAACAATGCGAAGCTCGCGGAAAACTAAC
>JAQXFQ010000158.1 GCA_029005175.1 Bacillota bacterium | reverse complement strand
CTCAGTCAGACGAGTCTAAATCATCTGAAACTGAGGCTCTTTTGACCCCGAAAAAGAAAAACGACATAATGTCGATTCTATATTTTCTTTTTATCCCAGTATCTCTTCTCTTTATGGAACTGCTCGTTAAATTTCTTATTTCGGGCAGCATATTTGACAGATATTTCATTTACATTCTGCTTTTCTCCCTTTCTTACGGATGCCTGCTTTCGGCAATATGCGGAGCCTTCCGCGGAATCGGTCGCAGAACGCTCACCAAAATAACGCTGTTTCTGCTGGGTGCTTTTTTTTCTTTTCATTTAGGATATTACAAAAGTTTCATATGTTATTTTAACTTCGACAATATGAAAGAGGCTGAAAACGTAATCAAGGATTTCTCGTCGCTCATTCTCGATGCCGCCTTGAATGTTTGGTATGCGATCTTAATTATGATGCTGCCGCTCGTAATATTCTGTATATTCGGCAAAAAGTTCGCGCCAAAGGGAAAAAATGACATTGTATGTGCAATTATATCCGCTGTGTGCGCAGTAGTGTTTTATGCATCGGCACTTGGGCTTATAACCAGTACGGGCACAGTATACGTCAGTGACGGATATACCTACAAATACGCCCGCAGCGACATCGCTGTCACCTACAATTCATTTGGTATGATCACAGCCTCGCGTTTGGATATAAAACAGGCGATGTTCGGCGAACCTGAGGAGGAACTTTTTATTCCTAATTTCACTCAAGTGAAAAATAATATTTCTCCCTCTGACAAGGAATACGGATACAATATATTGGATATAGATTTTGAACTGCTTGCTAAAAATGAAACCGATAAAACCATAAAATCAATGCATGAATACGTTGCTGCTCAACAGCCGACTACCAAAAATGAATACACAGGCATGTTTGAGGGCAAAAATCTGATAATGCTCACGCTTGAAGCTTTCTCCGACAAGATAATTGACCCCGAATTTACTCCTACACTCTACAAAATGACGCAGGAGGGCTTCCAGTTTAACAATTATTACCACTCGTCATGGGGCGGCAGCACTGCCAGCGGAGAATACACCAATCTAACAGGCAACATCTACAACTCATCGACCTGTTTAAGGCTCATTACCCCGACTAACCAGCCGCTCACTATGGCAAAGCAGCTCGCAAAAAAGGGTTATGTCTGCTACGCCTATCACGACCACGATTATCAATACTATAGCCGCCACATCTCTCACCCTAACTTAGGATATATCTACAAGGCTGTCGGCAATGGTTTGGATATTGGTAAAATAACATGGCCTGAATCTGACCTCAAAATGGCGCAGGCTTCAATTGACGATTACATAGACCAGCAGCCCTTCCATACCTATTATATGTCTGTCAGCGGTCACAAGGCATATACATTTGAGGGAAATTACATGGCATGTGAGCACCGTAAAGACCTGCCTGAAAAATATAAAAATTATCCTTCAAACCTGAAAGCCTACCTCGCCTGCCAGTATGAGGTAGAGCTGATGCTTGAGTATCTGGTAGAACGACTTGATGAAGCAGGCATTCTTGATGATACTGTATTTGTAATGACTGCAGATCACTATCCTTACGGTCTGCCAGACGAAGATCTTTCTCTATTATACGGTCTACCGCAAAATGGTATAAGACGCAACAATAACCTTTTTAGAAACTCACTTATTATTTGGAGTTCATCTATGGAATCACCGATAACTGTTGACAAGGTCTGCTGCTCCAATGACATTCTCCCCACTATGCTCAATCTATGGGGCATTGATTATGATTCTCGTCTGCTGATAGGCAAAGATATTTTCTCAAACAGCGAGGGACTTGCCTATATCAGACTGTACAGATACAATTGGGTCACCAACGAGGGCGAATATTACTACTCTACTGAACGCTTTATCCCAAGCGAAAGCTGCACTATGACCGACGAAGAAATCAAGAAATATATTTCGCAGATAAATCAGATCGTCAAGAGCAATACCGACTTCTCAAAGCAGGTTCTTGATAAGAACTATTATGATTATGTTCCCGGCATATAGTACTACTCTCCTATTAAAATTAGACAAATCTTTGTGGTCTCCAGAAGCTCCATTCTTAGAGCCTGTTTAGTATCTCGGCGTGTGCGTACTGCGCTGCTAGCTTTTTCGCCAGATGAAGCCAAAACCGCAGGCAATACTTTGTGTATTAACGAGGATTTTGGCAAAATATGGTGGAAAAGATGCAGGCAGAACGCACGTGAAGAGATACTAAACAGGCTCTTATACTAATTTTCAATTAAAAAAGTACAAAAGAATCTTGGCAAAAAAATTGTGTATATGGTTTTTTGCCAAGATTCTTTTGTCGTACTTTTATTGAATATTAGTATTATTCAGCGTTTCCTTGAATACTTGTTTATTTGTAAATCTAAATAACTCAACATTCGATTTTATTGATTTTGTTAATTTTCATGGAAATATTTATTTAATATTTATTTAATATTTTTTTAATATTTCTGTAACAATATAATACATCGCAGTTTGATATAATTTAGGATATATCGTTTAATATAGTTCAAATAAAACAATTATCATATCAAAAGATTTGATTTAATTTAATACTTCGGTATGCGAATAAAGCAAAAAAGGCTAATTAAAAGGTGGTAATAAAATTGACAAATCAGAATGAAAAAAATGAAAGCATTTCGGACATTTCCGAATCAGAAAAACCTCATTCTAAGCCTTCACCTCAGTCAGACGAGTCCAAGTCATCTGAAGCGGAGGCTCTTTTGACTGCAAAAAAGAAAAACAACATAATGTCAAAAATCTACTTCCTTTTCATACCGATTTCTCTGCTCTTCATGGAACTGCTCGTTAAGTTCCTGATTTCGGGAAGTATATTTGATCGAAGCCTCATTTATATCCTGCTTTTCTCCCTTTCCTACGGCTGCCTGCTCTCGGCAATATGCGGTGCATTCTGCGGAGTCGCTCGCAGAACGCTCACCAAAATAACGCTGTTTCTGCTGGGTGCTTTTATGGCTTTCCAACTCGGCTATTACAAGAACTTCCAATGCCACTTCGACTTTGCCAGCGCAGGTGAGGCACAAAATGCCTTGACAGACTTTTCTTCTTTGATACTTTATGCGGCGCAAAATATCTGGTATGCAATCATACTGCTGATGCTTCCGCTTGTAATATTTTGGATTTTCGGCAAAAAATTTGCGCCCAATGGGGAAAAAAATATCACCGTTGCTTCCGTTTCGGCCGCTGCATCTGTGATTATTTATTTTTGCGCATTGTGGGTTACAGTATGCACAGGATTTGAAAACGGCAGTGACGGCTATACATACAAATACGCGCAAAACGACATAGAAATAACCTACAATACCTTTGGCATAATTACGACCTCTCGCCTTAATATAAAACAAATGATTTTCGGTGTTCCCGAAGAGCCATTCTTAATCCCTGAGGTAAGCCAGGTTGATCAGGAAGTATCTCCCTCTGATATAGAATACGGATATAATATATTGGATATCGACTTTGAAAAGCTTGCGGAAAACGAAACCGATAAAACCATAAAGTCCATGCACCAATATGTCGCGGCTCAGCAGCCTACGTTAAAAAATGAATACACAGGCTTGTTTGAGGGCAAGAATCTAATAATGATGACACTTGAGGGTTTCTCAAGCAAAATAATTGACCCGGAATTTACTCCGATGCTATATAAAATGGCTAATGAGGGCTTTGTCTTCAACAATTACTACCACCAGTCATCCGGCGGAAGCACGGCCAGCGGAGAATATACAAATCTAACGGGCAACATTTACCACAACACCTCTTGCCTTGAAAAAAGCGGAACAACATACCAGCCGTTTTCCATAGCAAATCAGCTCAGCAAAAAAGGCTATAGCTGCTACGCATACCACAACAATACAAGCACATACTATCGCCGCAATATCTCCCACCCGAATTTCGGATATCAATGGAAGGCTCCCGGAAACGGTCTGATAATAAAGAAAAACTGGCCTACTTCTGACCTGGAAATGGCAGAGGTTAGTGTTGATGAATACATTAATAATCAGCCCTTCCATGCCTACTACATGACATTCAGCGGACATGCATCGTATTCCACAGAATATAATGCTATGTCACGTCTTCACTTAGATGACCTTCCGGAAAAATACAAAAATTACCCTGGTCGTATTCGCTGCTATTTGGCCTGCCAATATGAAGTGGAGCTTATGCTTCAGCATTTAGTAAGCAAGCTTGATGAAGCCGGAATACTTGATGACACTGTTTTTGTGATGATGCCCGACCATTATCCTTATGCAATGGAAGAAAGAATTCTTGCACAGCTCTACAACATTCCTGAAGAAAATATCAGAAATAATGTTGAGCTTTACAAAAATTCATTTATAATTTGGAGTTCATCCATGGAGGAGCCTGTCGTAGTTGACAAAACCTGCTCAGCTATCGACATTTTGCCAACTCTGCTCAATCTGTGGGGAATTGATTACGACTCCAGAATTATGATAGGCGCAGATATCTTTTCAAATAAAGAGGCAATAGCTCCTGTCAAAACACAGCGATACAGTTGGGTGACAGATCAAGGTTCTTATAATTATTCAAACGGTAAATTCACACCAAAGTCAGATTGCACCCTTACCGAGGAGCAAATAGATGAATATGTATCACGAATAAATCAAATAATCAAATCAAAAATAGACTTTTCAATCCGAGTTTTAGACAATAATTATTACAGTTATATTCCCGGTATATAAAAATCGTCGGAACAGCTTCATACAAAGCTGTTCCGACGATTTTTATTTTTATCACACAGAAACATCCGAATCTGCTATGTCTTTTCGCCCTTTTTTTATGATGTGAAACTGCATTACCACCACCACTATATTCAGCGTAACTGTAAACATATAGCGGATATTATTCATCAAGCCGCTGTGCATGCTTTTTCCGCTCTTGCGAATGTGCATTACGGCAGGCACCTCTTTAAGCTTATAGCCGTTGAGCAGCATTTTTGTGATAATATTTGCATCCGGATAATTGGTGTCAAAGTTACCGTAAAGCGAATAGGCTGTAAACGCACGGCGGCTAAGCCCCTGCAGTCCTGATGTAGGGTCGGTGAAATGCTTGTGGGTAACAAGTCGGATTGCCATATTGAAAAAACTGATGGCGATGCGCTTGGCAAACCCTACCTTCATTTCGTTATCATCAGCCAGGAAACGCGAGCCGATCACTATATCATAATGTTTATACGGGTCACTCAATTCCTTGTAAATAGTGCCGATATTGCACACATCATGCTGTCCGTCGGCATCAATCTGAATGATAAATTCATAATCGTGTTCAACAGCGTATTTGTAGCCGGTCTGCAGCGACACACCATAGCCCATATTGTATATATGCGAAACTACTGTCGCACCTGCATTTTTGGCCACCTGGGCGGTTCGGTCATGCGATCCGTCGTTGATTACCAATATATCAACATTTCCGCATTCCCTGCGAATGTTATTGAGCACAGTGGCAATATTACTTTCCTCATTATACGCGGGAATCAGTATCAGAGTTTTTCTGCTCAAACGAGTCATTGCCACACACCTCCAAATAATAAATTTTAATTAATAAATGAGCATAAATGGAAAAATACACAAATAAATCATAATTTAGCTGTGCAACGTCCACTCGAAAATCTTCGATTTTCTCGTTAATTTTTTAGGGGCTTCGCATTTTTCCTATTGCTGGTTTTTCTTGCACTTTGGTTTTGTGGTGGCGTTGCCCCCACACCCCCACCAAGGCGCTGCCCTGGACCCGCCAAGAGGGCCTGCCCCCTTGGATTCCCGGCGTTGCGTACTCTATGTTAAATTATCATTTATTGTTCAATTTTACATATCGCTCATTTACAATTTTAATGTTTACAATGCTTACTCTGTAAGCGCATAGAGCATTTTCAAATCCTTCTTAAAATCAAGTGCCACGCCGCTCAGATTCTTGGTGAATTCCGCGCGCAGCTCGGGGGAATTGATGAGCTTCTCCATGCCGTCAACTATGTTTTCCGTGGAAAGGTCGATAAGCACGCCTGTCTTTCCGTCTGTGACCTGCTCCTCATTGCCTGCGCAGCGCGAAGCCAGCACGGGACGTGCCAGCACCAGCGATTCAGCCAGCGCAATGCACCAGCCCTCAAACCGCGACGCCTGAGAATATATGTCGCACCCGGCTATGTAAGGATATGGATTGGCAAAGCAGCCCATCAGAATAAAGCTGTCCTCCACCCCGTTCTCCTTTATAAGTGCGCGCAGATTGTCCTCCTCTGCGCCCTCACCGATAACATACCAGCGCACGTTATGTCCTCTGCGCCGAAGCTCGGCAAGCGCGGGAATGGCAAGGTCATATGCCTTTTGATAATGCAGACGCCCTACGGTGAGAATTCTCAGGCCGTCAAAGTCGTCATTGAAGCCTTCGCCCTCCTTGGCAAGGCGGAGAATCCTGTCTCTGGGAACCATATTGTGAAAGAAAAACGTTTTGCTCTCGTATTCGGGATACGCCGTGAGAAACACCTGACGTACACAGTCCGAAACACAGAAAATATTATCCATTCTGTCATAATACGGTTTGTCCAACTTGGGCAGATAACCGGCAGCGAGGTAATCGATATGCACATAAGCCGCCTTTTTTCGAGCTTTTACATATTTTGAAACATAGTATGTGGCCGCGCCCTCGATGAATGCAACCGCGAGGTCATATTCCTCATTAAACCGCTTGGCGTTGCGCGCCAGCAGCATCCAAAAAAGCTTGCTGAAATCAAGGTGCTTAGTCTTTATCTGGTGAGCCAGTACGCGGCAAAAATACGGTATGTATGTGATAAAGCTGAATTTTTTCAGCAGACTCCACAATATCTGCCGCGCAGTTGCCCACAGACCGGCATTGTCCAGCACCGATTTATTGCACGGCTTCTTGTTCAGAATATGCACATATTCGGGCATATCATCATAAAGCTCACCGCGATTTATTATGGAATAAACCGACAGGTCGTACTTCTCGGGGTCAAGCAGCTCAAGCAATGCCTGAAGGCACTTCTCAGCTCCCGCACGTCCCATAGTATTGGTCACAAATAATATCTTTTTCTTTCCATCGGAATTAGTTTCATTTCTCATCTCTGCTGTCCTTTCAGCTTTCTCACGGTTTTTACTGATAATTTAAAAACTGGGTATCCCATGCTGAAAAACACTGCGCTTGCGCGGTAGCTGAACGGCACCCGCCTGAGGCGCATATATGTCTTCTTTAGCGGCTTGAATTCTGCTCTGTACTCCTTCACAAGTGCGGCGTCATACGGACCGTATTCCGCCATAACATCCACCACCCAGAGTATAGTCGTAGCGAGCAGCCCCTTGCCTGCGTCGATAAGCTCTCGGCTTTCGTCTGAAAGGTCGCGACAGATAAACCGCGCCGTCTGCACCATCTGCCGATGCTCCTCGTCAAAGCCTCTGTGCATGGCACTTTGACCGCGCTGAATGTAGTGGTAGGAGCTGCAATCGGAAAATACCGCTGATTTTACCCGCTTAAACACGTTATAATTAAACAGCAGATCCTCCAAAATCTTTATGCCGCCGTCGAATTCCACACCCTCCAGCAGTTCACGGCGATAAAGCTTATTCCACACATAACCGCCGACAGCGCCGCCGGCGAGCAACTCGCAGACCGCGCTGTCATGGTCGTAACACACTTCATTGCAGCTGCATGCGCCGAGCCTTGCGGGCTTGCAGCTGCTTTCGTTTTCTACCGAATAGCTGCATATCGCCACATCACAAGCGTGCTTTTGCATAAGAGAATACAGGTTCTCAAGGTGATCCGGATTAACATAATCATCGGCATCGACGAAGGTTATGTATTCGCCTTCTGCCGCTGAAATCCCGGCATTTCGGGCGGACGAAACTCCTCCGTTGGGCTTGTGGAGCACAGTTATTCTGCTGTCAGCCGCAGCCAAAGCATCGCACACCGAAGGAGTGTCGTCAGATGAACCGTCGTCTACCAATATTATCTGTAAATCACTATAGCTTTGCACGCGCAGTGAATCAACACACCGCGCGATAAAGCCGCTGCAATTATATGCCGGTACAACAATACTTATCATAATGCCATTACCCCAAGTCGCTGTCCGATACATTGCCGAGAGCCTCGGGATGCAGGATAAGCCACTGTTCAAGCGTTGTCGTATTGTATCCGTAATCTATCGCAAAGTTATTGAGAGCATACATATTCTGATGAACTTCGTAAATTATAATATCCGAATCCTCGTAATACACCCTCATCTGGTCAGGGAAATACTGCATGTATTTGATTGCCCAGTAATACGCCTTTGACATGATGGCCGATCTTATTTCGTAGTCGGAATAATAATCACTCTTTTTCCCTGTCGGCACGGTTACCTCGGTCAGAAGTCTATGCGCGTCGGTATAGCTTATTTTGGCGTTTACTTCAAGCTCTTCGCCGAGATACGCCGGCTCGTTGTATTTCAGCGGTCGCTTCTCTATGACAAAATAAACATACTCGGTGGGTATCTGTATGACCTTAGTGCTTTCATACTGCTCCAGTGAGAATACAAATTCCCAAAGCTCGTAATGCCAGCCCTTATTTCGGGTGAGAGCAAGCTCATCAACCGTAGAAACAATAGTCCATGTGTTTTTCTCTCGGGTGTTTCTGATTTTATAATAATTCTGTACTACAGCAGAATATGACATTCTGTAATACGCGCTTGACTGATAGGTATAACCCATAAATACCACGACAATGGCAGCAGCCAATACATAAGCCACAGAGGCAACCCATCTTATCGGCCTTACTTTTTCCTCGAAGAACTTCCAGAGAAGACCCATAGGTACGCCAAACATTATCGCGCCTAAATAAATAAGATAGTTCAGCGCACGGTCACCTGCAATTAGCGAGGGCAAATTGAAATATCCCGCGTGAAGTATGCAGTAATTAAATACAAACATATTCAGTCCCAAGCCTATGGCGACCTTTGCCGCAGTTGGAACTTTCTTGATTATTAGGGCAAATATGCCTACGACTATAGAAACAGCCGAGCATATCATCACCACATAGCCCCAGAAATCGGTATAGCTTTGAGCTGTCCATTCAAAGGATTGAAGTGACTTTTCGATGAAAGAGGGTCCCTTTTGCTCTTCCTGATTTTCCTCTTCGACTGCTTCAACGGTTTCTTCTTCCTCCTCGACAGCAGCTTCCTGCTCATCGCTGCCCAGATTCATCATACTGACAGCCCAGTCAAGCGAGCCCTGCCACGGATAGCCCAGCAGACGTCCTATACCCATCGGAGCCAAACAGAGCGCAGCGGCAAGAATCACCGAAAGCACCATGTTTTTGAATACGCCCTTTTTGAATATCTTGGTCACATAAGGAATTACCAGGCAGAAGCAAAGCGGAACGGCAAAAATCGCATTGTAAAAATGCGCCGAAACCGTCATTGAAGCTGCCATCGCAAAGGTAACACCGTCAATCGCTTTTTGCTCCTCAATAAACTTAACCATAAAATAGGCTGCCGGGAAAATAAACATCATACCATATTCCTGAGGCAGTGAGAAGAATACACGGTCGATCACAGCGCCGCTGCCAAAGCTGCTTATGCAGTAAACAATTGCAGTAACAGTGTATGCTGCGGGACTTTTGAATATCCTGCAAAGAAGTGCCATCATCACAACGCACATGAGAATGGCATTCAAAGGACCCCAAAATCTCATGACTGTAACAACGTCAATAAACGTCAGCTTGGCAAACGCAGAAACTATATTGTGCATGCCAAAGGGATAGATACCGTCGCTGAAGACATAGCCGCCGTCCAGAAAGTTTATCCAGCTTGTGTGAACAGCTATATCAGAGGTCGGAAAGGCTTCACTTGTAATGCAGAAATAGCAGCGTCTGATTGAAAGAATCATCAGAGCAACTGTGCAGATAACGTGGTAAATGACATTTTTGTCAAAATAAAAAGCAAAGAATCTTTTTAATGCGCCCGCTGCGTACTTAATTCTGTTGTTTATAAACCTATTTACAATAATTGAAAGCTTTAGCTGACCGGTAATTAAATCAGAAAGCTTATAAATCGCGACCCTTACCTTTTCAAGGTAACTGATTTTGCCGCTGATTTTCTTATAAACCAGCACAACTAAAATCAACGCTAAAATAAGGGTAAAGAAATTGTATATCTTGAGAAACGACAGTGCATAGACTACGGTGATAATTGTCACCTGGCTCACTATCAGGCTGATAAGAGCATTATCGAGAAAGTTGCCGTCGCATAAGCGGAGATTCATTATCTTGGCAGGAATCATGACAAATACGATCGCATAAGCCACTACAAACCAAATCAACGCCCATAAGCTGTTCATTACAGTGGAGTTAAAAAAATCTCCTGACATTATATTTGAAATCAACGGCAGGTTAGACAGATTGGCGAGTGCGTCCGAAATAGATAACATCGTTCTCCTCCTCTTGCTTTAAAATTTAATTATGCCGCTCAGCCGATTAATATTTATACGGTACTGTATAAATAAACGGTATAATCGGCTAAGCAGCTTTGATTTTTATGATTTACTTGCTGTTCCAGAAGCGGATGACGCCAATGCCTTTTTCGGAAAGCTGTACACCGGATTTAATCATCTTCTGCATAACATCTTTAAACGCATCCCACTGCTCAGTTTTATACTTTACTCTGAGCGAGTTGAGATATGACTGCTCCATGTTGGGCTGTCTTTCAATGGAAAGATTTGCCCACTTGTCAGCCTCGTCGTATTTACCCACTATAACCAGGCAGTCGACCATGTTCTTGTACTGCTCGGTGTCCAGCCGATCGGGGTGATACTTGTTGAGATTTTGGATAAGATCAACGTAAAGGTGCGCATATTTCTTTACCTCTATTTCACCCAGAACGCCGCTGCTGATATACTGGATAGTGGTATCTGCATACTCCATGTTGACGTCGCCGTCCTCAGGATTCTCCTTGTACTTGATTGCGAGCGCCGAAAGTTTTTTTGAATACTGCTGAAGAACATCCATCAGCGCGGACGCCGCATAGTGAGCCGTTTCCGAATCTTCATTATCCAGAGCCTTTACCAGCGACTTCATATTGTTTCTTACGTCTGCTTTAAGCACATTGAGCAATGCGCGGCGTTTATCCTGAACATCCGATATTATGAGAGCCTCTTCCAGCGGAACAAATTCCTTTTCGGTTTCATAGTCGGTCTGCTTTGCAAATTCCTTCTTTTCCTTGCTGAAGGTAAGTTCCAGGTAGTCTATATCGGACTTGCGGTCAAACAGGCCTATAACGAAGCAGATAAAGAAGCATATCACACCGAAAGGCGGGGTCAGAAGCATAACTATTGATTTGCAGAGAGCCATACGGAATTGCCCCAGAATGGTAAACAATATAAAATAGAGCAGAACAAGAACTGTGTTTACCAATATTATCTGATAGATAAAATTCTCATTGGCTATATTTGTGGTAAAGTGAAAATTCTGAATAATCTGCGGTAAATTAAAGCCTATATTCATCGAGTGACACCACCTCAGCAGTTAAATCAATACGTGCGATTTTCTTGTAGACAAAAGGCAAATCCTTTTCGCTGGTGTTGTTAAGCAAAAGCAAAAGTGAATTCGGGTCTTTTGCATTCAAGCCTATATAGTCGTTATCACGGAGAATACCTGCAAGCTGCGCGCCCTTTTCCATAAGCTGAGAGCTATCCACAGGTGCCTTGAGCACGGCAAAGTCGGCGATGTTGGTACCTGCGCCTTTGACCTTTGTCTTGACGATTTCTGTAAATGCCTCTGCAAGCAGAATTTTTGTGCCGGGCATATAACGGGAATCTTTTGTATCGTTCTGATAACGGTATGCCTTTTCAAAGCTGGAAGCTATGATCTTGGAAAGAACGGAGAAAAGATTTTCCTGATAGAGTGTCATCTTGTCAAAATCCATGTTAAAGAGCATGATCATATAGATCATATTCTGCTCGGAAAAGACCGGAGCGACCATCGAGGGAAGGTTTGCGTCCATCTTGCGGTTGACGAAGATTCTTTCCTCCAGCAACACGCCCTCAAGCGCGTCATAATCGTCAAGATTGATAATGTTCTTCATCTTCTGAGCGCGTCTTGACGAGCAGCCTGTCATACGATACAGACCCTCGTTGCTCTTGACGTAAATAGCGACGTCATTTACGCCCATGATCTGCATAATAACATCCAAAGCCGAGCTTACTATTTTTTCAGGGTCAAGCAGGTCAAGCTGAGATACGATAGAATAAACCTTTGCGATGGAGTTGTCATAATTTATAAGGCGTTCTTCAAACATCTTCTTAATCTGAATATGTCGCTCGGAAATATCGTAGATTCTCTCGAGTTCTTCCTGCTGAGCTGCCTTTTCCTCCATAAGCTCCACATTTTTGAGCTTGAGTCTGTCCTTACTGTAGCCTACGAGAATACCTACGAGGAAGTAGAATAGTATGCGTACCAGCGTAGTATAGTCCATGATGATATCAGTAAACTCAAGACCTACTGCCATCTTCATAGCCACATACATTATAGAGGATAGGAAAATTGAAATGTATGAGTGCGTGACGCTGTAAACAACAGACATGATGATGATATAAATAACGAAGAAATCTATACCGCTGAGAATGGTGTATTCACTGGCCAGATAAGTGCCCAGACAAGCCAGCGCGCAGAGTGCTATGCTTTCGATGTATGAGAGCAAGCCCTTTGCGATGTTCTTCATGCGCTTTTTGCTTTCTTCCCAAGCGGCGTTGTCGTTTTTCTTCTTCTTGGTTTCAAAGATCTCGCGCATGGCGCCGAAGTTGCTGATAACCCACTTGTAGGTTCTTTCTATACCGCTTTCCATGGTGACGATGGGCTTGTATCCCGACGCCTTCTCATAAAGAGAACCCACAGGATTACAGGTGCAGCCCTTACCTGCCGACTTCTGGTCAACAACGCGCATCTTTTTTTGGGTTATCTTTTCCACCATGTTGATTATCTCGCGGTTGGAAACGTAGCTGTTGCCTTCGACATTGTATGTTCCCTTGGGTATGGAGGTATTTGCGATTGCTCTGTAAACGGCGTCTACAGCATCTCCGATAAAGATAGTTTTGTATTCAAGGTCGAGGTCACATTCAAAGGGAATGTCCATCCTGGCATAGAAGAGGCTTCTGGTCATAAAGTTCGGAGCTTCCTCTGCATTTGCCTGCGGACCGTAAACCATAGGCAGACGAAGAACTACCGACTTGAGACATGTGTTTTCATTGTAAATTTTGCACTGTCCTTCACCGTTGAGCAGTGTAAGACCTCTGATAGATGTAGGACAAGGCTTTGTCTTTTCGGTAACAGGTGTATCGTAATCCATGCCGTAAACATCGGTGGATGAAAGATATACCATATGCTTCACGCCCGCATTGCTGGCGCAGGTGAGCACGTTGGATACTGCGGCGTTATACACAGCGGCATCTGCGTTGCTGTCCCAATAAAAAGAAGTATCCTGCGCGCCCATGAATACCATAGCATCAGGGGCGATACTGTCGATGATGTTTTGAATCAGCGAATCATTCAAATCGAAATCGTAATTGATGTGCTTGGGCAAACCTCTGCCCTTGGACTTTGAATTTTTTCCCGTTATCATATAAATTTCGCAGCCTTCCTTGGCAAGACGCTGCACCAATGCATTGGTAAAGAAACCATATGAACCTACAATCAGAACTTTAATTGTACCCACAACCTTCCTTGTTATATTTTTAAAATAAGACTCAGATTTTTTATATAATAAATCTGCCTTCGGCTATACGCTGCTGAATAAGCAGAATTTATCTTTGGAAATTATTTGCCCGGGCGGGGAATGTGAAGCACCATGCAAAACACGGTGAGTACATATCCGCAAACAGCCACCAGCGGGCGGAACGGACATATCATACGATACCACACGGGAGCAAACTGCTTGTATATTTCCTGATATTCATAGCAGTATTTGTTGCGATAATGTATGCTCCACGGCTTGACAGGACCCATGAAATGAACGATTATCGGGTTTTCTCTGCGCCTGTATTTTTTGCTCAGCCCCCATTTTATCACTTCATTTGCCAAAAGTCCGGGATTGTAATTATATAAATTTTTCCATATCTTCATGCTGTCGCGGAAGTAGACATTGATTGCATCCTGATCGGGATACAAAAGGTCGCCGCTTTTTTCATTGATTATCTCAAAAATACTGTTTACATCAAAATTTCTCTCGCGCATAAGGCTGAGATTCATCAGCAGTACCCCGCTGTTGATATAGACCGAATTCTCCTCAATGCCCAATCGCTGCCAATGCGGGCGATTATCGGGACATTTGGGATCATTTATCTGCGGCGGGTCGGGCATAGCTATAAGCAGCTTGTCGTCGAAAGGAAGATTGTAAAACTCCTCCACCGACCCCCTTATCAATATATCGGGATCCATATACAGCACCCTGTCAACGCTTTCGGGAAGCATATTGCTCGCCAGCAGGCGGTAATACATTTCCTTTGTGAAATGCATGTTTACCGGTGCGTCGCTGAATACATCCTCCCCCACCTTAATGGGCTGAAAGCAGTTGCCGCTTTTTTCAATGAATTTACGAGCCTTATCCAACATCGCGTCATCAATGCGCGAATACAGAAGATACACGTTTATTTTGCATTTGTTGTGCTTAAACAATGATTTGAGCATTGCCAGCATGTAACGGCAATAGCCCTGCGATACTGTAACCAATATATTCATATCCATAAATCAGCCCCTTCTTCCTCAGCCGAAAATCACTCGCCATACGGCGCAAAGCACCGCCTTGGCTACGAGGAACGGTCTGAAAAGCAGTTTGAATTTTTCCCCTGCCGTGAGATATTTTTTCAGATACGACTTGTAAATTTTGTAATACTTATAATAATATGACGGCTTCCACGGCTTGCATTTGCCCATGTAATGAGCAATAGTCACCTGCTCGGAGCGTCGGTATTTCGGACTGAACACATACCTGACAAAATCTCCGGTGCTTACATATTCCGTGGTAAAGTTGTATTCCCTGGGCGCATATTTTATCTGATCCTTAAAGTAAACATTTATCAGATCCTGATCGGGAAATTCCAGCGTCAGCCCGCAATTTTGAAGGAATGAAAACATATCGTCCGGATCAAAGCTTTCGCGCATGAGCGGAATATTAAAAAGTATCACGCCCGAATTGATGTAACGGTATTCGCCGCCAAGCCCCAGATTCTGCTTGCGCTCGGGATAATACGAGTCTCCCAGATAATCAGGAACCGCAATCATCATTTTACCCTCAAAATCCGAATTGTAAAATTCATCTATCGGCTTGCGTATGATGATGTCGGGATCGAGATACAGCGCCCTCTGCTCACTCTCAGGCAAAAGCCTGG
>JAQXFQ010000157.1 GCA_029005175.1 Bacillota bacterium | reverse complement strand
TTGTCACGATGAGCATTGCTGCGACTGCGGCGATGAAAACTGCTGCCACTAAACTTACAAATTAAAAAGTTCATATGCAAAAACACCTGCCGAAGCTTTGAATTCAAGTGTTTTGGCAGGTGTTTTTAGTTTTTTTAGGAGTTAACTATAAATGAAGTTTCACAATAAATCATAATTTAACATAGAGTACGCAACATCGGGAATCCAAGGGGGCAAGCCCTCTTGGCGGGGTCAAGGGGCGGCGCCCTTGCGGGGTCGTAGGGGCAGCGCCCCTACAAAGCTAAAGTGCAAGAAAAACTTGCAATAGGAAACAATGCGAAGCTCGTGGAAAACTAACGAGAAAATCTTTGATTTTCAAGTGGACGTCACGCAGTTAAATTATAATTTATTTGTGCATTTTATAATATCTAAATTAAATGTCTGAGGTCGAGGTCGAGATCGGTGTCTATTGCCGTAACCGCATCGGCATCCGGCACAGTCTGCGCCGCCAGCAGCTTACTCTTCAAAGTGGGAGCCTTCGGGAACGATACTGCTCTGCCGGGCGTGGTTTCACTGAACTTTTTATATACCGCAATCAGCTTGCTGTAGTTTCTGATAAATACCTGCACTACCTCGGGGTCAAACTTCGTGCCGCTTTCCTCAACAATGGACGAATATATCTTGTTTGACTCCCATCCGGTCTTATAGCTTCGCGCGCTTACCAAAGAATCAAACTCGTCAGCCAGGGCGACTATGCGGGCAGACAGGCTGATTTCCTCTCCCTTTTTGCCCAGATAGCCCGTTCCGTCCCACTGCTCATGGTGCTCCAGCGCAACCTTGCGAGCTTCCTCCATTATCTCGCCCTTGGCGTTTTGCAGAAGCTGCTCGCCTATCTGAACATGGGTTTTCATTATCTCATATTCTTCGTCTGAAAGTGAGCCCTCTCGCTCAAGAATCTCGCTGGGTATGAGCAGCTTGCCCACGTCGTGCATCATGGAGGCAAGGCGCAGGTTTTCCACCTGATTATTTGACAAGCCCATGCCATCAGCTATAATGCGGCAGTATTCCGACACACGCTTGACATGCTGACCTGTCTGATCCGACTTTGCCTCGGTTATTTCAGCAAACGCCAAAATCACCTGTTCCTGTACATTAATTATGTCGTTTGTCTTTTCCTGTATAATGTGACCATGCTCAAAAATAAACGACATACAATAGAGTATTACACCTATGAAGATATACATAAGATTCATAGAAAACTCTATCTCCAGTCTGGCTTTATATGCCGCCGCCATTTCAATTCCTATAGGCGCAATAGACAGCACCATCAAAAGCACGGCTATTACTTTTATTCTTATTACATTATCTCGTGAAAAAGGCGATTCTTCTCTGTACATAGCAAAAAATATCATGGAAGAGAGAAACGTGATAACTGCAAGTATAGACCATGAAACAAACGCATTAATATCGTTCATGGTTAGGTAGTCAACCGTTTTATACAAAATATCATGGTAAATCTGGGTCATCTTATACAATACACCTATGCCAAGAGCAACGGTAGTAACCAGCATGATTATACCTATTATCAGACCGGTAAAGTGCATCCGCTGGTGCACACGCTGATATTGAGCATTCAATCCCTGAGAAGATTCTTTCTTTTCAACTGTGTTGTCACTCATTTTAAACCACCTCAAATTCTTTTTATTACAAGCCTATAATCAGCGATACGCTGAATATTAGTATAAAGGCTCCGCCGGAAATTTCACCGTGAATTTTACGGTAAAATCCAACTTCGTGAGAGTTTTCATATTAATATTAAACCATTTTTTTACTAAAAAATCAATAGTTTATTAAAAATAATATAATATATTTAACAATTAAAAAACTCCCCTGAACACGACTTGACCTTTCAGGGGAGCATATGCACTATTTACACTATTCCTGGGTTTTTTGGGGCTTGATTCTGTCGGGAGAAAATCTGTCTGCCACGATTTGAACTATCTTGCAGCCCAGCAGACCGAGTAAAATGCCCAGTATGATGCCGCCCAGTATATCGGTAGGATAATGAACATAGAGATACATACGCGAAAACGCAATAAATCCGGCAACCACATAGGCAATGAATCCCCAGAGCGTGTGATCTTTATATATCGCCGTGGCCGCCGCAAAGCTGGCGAGAGTATGTCCCGACGGGAAAGAATAATCCTCGGGAGGGGCTACAAGCAGTTGAGAGGGGCGCATCGCACTACCTACCATATCAAACGGACGTGTACGTGCGACCAGATTCTTGATAAGACCGTTGCCTATGGCAAGCCCAAAAATCATGGCTACACCCATTGCCGCACCTGTCTTGCGCGTCTTTTTAAAGCAGAGAAATATCACAGCCACGATTATCCAGATAATTCCGGCGTCTCCCAGCCTGGTAACAAGCGGCATGAGCCAGTCAAGAAAATCGCTTCTCATATTGTAGTGAATGGCTCTGAGTATGCTCATATCGGTGTCAGTGATTTTATTAAAAATCGCCTCGAAAAAACTGTTCATTTAAAATCTTCCTTCCAATTAATTTGCACACAGCAATACAAAAAAACAGGCTGTGCAAACAAGCCACACGTTACGTCTGCACAGCTTATATCATACAAACGCATTTGGAGCCTTGACAAAAATTCTCTCACGCATAGTGAAAATCCATCATGCTGCAAAGCTCGTCGAAGGCTTCTTCCTCTGAATCTGTCACCAGACGGATATAATGTCTGCCCTGGCTTTTGTTTACATACACTATCCACTTTCCCTCAGCTTCGTCATAATAACAGCCGATAACGAAATCGGACAGATCTACTTTTTCGGTTTCCACACGCCATCCCTTAAAATAGCCGTCGTAGCCCGACATAATTTTTACAAATTCACTTTTAGTCATTTCACAGTCTCCTTACAACAGCGAGCACACCGTTGCATACGCCGAATACTATTCAACATTCAGCGAAAGCATATCAATAAACTCAAATCCACAATAATTCAGATAATAAACCACACAAAAAACTTACATGCATAATATAACACATTAAATATATTATTTCAACATTTTTTTGACACTGATTTATTTTTTTACTACATATTATTAATTTCGTCACCGTGTTGTGATTTGCTATGGAAATAATACGAGAGGTATCTGTTTACACCTGACGATGCAAACGATACCTCTCGGGTTATGTTTCAAAAATTATAAATTTTAAAACCTCAATTATCTGCGTTTGATGAGACTTTTGAGAATTTCTACAATCTTATTGTACTTTCCGCCCTTAATAACGCTTTCAATCGTTTCAGGTGCTTCGGGATTAGCAACTGCCGGCGCGTCGGGTTCAGCCTTATCAACTGTCTGATTGCCCGATTCTGCATTTCCTGCATTTTCGGAAATTCCGGGAATATACACCTCGGAATCCAAAAGGTTATAAATAACGAAATCCTTATCCATCTTTCTGCCAAACAGTCCGTCGATGTAGCACAGAGCCTCGTTTACTGATTCGGCCAGGCTCTGACCCTTTCTCAGCTCCGCGATAACATCATCGGTGAATTCCTGCTTGTCGGGAAGCTCAATGTAACCCTCGAGCATGTAATAAACGTAATCCACTGTGGCCTTGGCCTTTTCCTCAAGTTCCGCATACTCAGCCTTGATTGCAGCGTCGTTCTCGTCAAACTGTGAGCTGGGAACGATATTTTCTATGTCAATATCGAATTTATTCTTGAGTTCTTCAGCTATGATGTCATAAACTACGCCTATGCGCACGTTATTGACTTCAAGAGATTCGCTGTTTGTGGCAGCAGCCTTAACTGTCCAGACCAGAGGGTTGCGGAGATAACCGTCGGGTGATTTTGTTTCAAAGAGAATATATGTGCCGGCCGGCATACCGCATTCAACCTTCACCTTGCCCAGCATGGCGGCTGCGGAGAGAATTGTGTCAACGTCACTCGGAAGATTTATGCCGATATTGCCGAGGATGCCGACAATTTCCTTTACCTTGGACGCGTCAATTACTTTGCCGTTGAGGTAGTCGCTGAACTGCGCGAATACGTTGGAGCCTTTGCCGAAAGCGACCTCGCCGTTGGCGTCGGAGGTTGCTTTGAGAATAGCGGGCATATCAAAAACTTCATCTGTGCCTGTGTGATTGAAATACGCGCTGATTATCTGAAGTGCCAAATCCCATGAGAGATTGCTCCAGTCGGCTTCTTTCAGTTCCTGATAAACGCCTTCCCAGTCGGTTTCGTAGGTTGCGAGAGTTTTGAGCATACCTTCAATCTTGTCGCGCTCGATCATATAGAATTCCGCGCCCTCGACAGGATTGCCTGCTCTATCTTTCTTTGTAAATTCAACAAATGTTTCCTGCTCAAACACAACTATTTTATCCTCTGTGTTTGCGGAGTTGTCCTTTGCCGCTGTGTAGTTTACATAGTTGTAGATAACTGTATTTGTGCCCGGCTCACCCACTTTAAAAGCAATCGGGCAGTCGCTTGTGATGCCGTCCTTATCGCCGGAGGGTACGTCGTAACCGTCTACTGTAACTTCGGGAGCGATTTTATAGGTTGCCTTGTTTACCAGACCGTAGAATGTATAGGTAACTCCCAACTCGCCCTTTTCCACAACGATCTGTGTCGGTTCTGCCTTGAGCAGCGAATCGGTACCTAAAACTTTTTCGATGATGTCGCCGATAATGCCGAGATCCAGCTTACTGCTAAGTGAAATATTGAATTTTTCATTCAAAGCATTCTGCGAAAGCTCTTTGTTAAGTGTGTAGTAATTGTAATCAACATCGCTTGCGTCGGCGTTGGACACCTTCACAGGGACGCTGTTGTTTCTGCCGTATGCCACTGTAATGCTGGCTGTGCCGCCGAGTGCGGGTACAGCGGTCGCCTCAAATGTCAATACGACATTTGACATGGTTTCGGTGGAGTATGTGCGTGTGACTTTTTTAGCCTCGGCATAGAGATAAACAGGATATTCGCCGTTTACTGCCGGCATAAGTACCGCTTTGGTGTCGGAATTGACAAGCGCGAGGGCAATCTGCGCAAACGCTGTCTTTGCAGCAGTCTCTGCATTTCCCTTAAGCACGTTGCTGTACGCAACACCTTTATATTCCTTGCCGTTGTATGTGGTTTTTGCGGTGTACTCAGTGTATTTTATCCAGCGACCAAATACTTTTTTCTCTTTTTCTTCTGATGTAACCTTGATAGCTGCAACAGATTCCTTATCCAGCGAGCCGCTTGCATAATACGCCTTTTTGCCGTCAATATCTGTCACATACTCAGCTTCGGGAACCAGCTCGCCGTTCACGAGATAACCCTCGACCTGAGTAACAGTGCCGTTCTGAGTGGCGGAATTATATTCCTCCTCGGTCAGCTCGGACTTGACGTTGTTCTCGGTGCAGTAGTAATGTACCTGATCATCTACCTTACCGCTCTTGGAATCGCCCTCGATAACAGCATAGTAGTTGCCGTCATATGACTCGTTGCTGACGAACTTCTTTCTTTCAACCGAATAGCTGTCACCAAGCTTTACGTCGATAACTGCCTGCTCGGACGTTTTGAGCGTAATTGTGCCGTCCTCGCCTGTTTTGGCTTCCGACGTGCTGCCGTCCTTGGCTACGAGTGTGTATTTGCCTGTATAGGTCTTGCCGTTGAGCGTAACGACATAGTCCAAAGGCAGGTTATCACTGGATTTTACCAGCTTGAAATCCACGTTGTTTTTTATGGTCAACGTGCGTGAATCAAGCTCTGCCGCAAGCGCGCTTACAGGCATCATAGAAACAACCATCATAATGACGAGAAGCGCACTTATGATTTTAACAAATCTTTTCATTTTAATACATCCTTTCATTATTTGTTGAATAGATACGAACAACTACCTATTGGAAATTATTACACAAATTCAGGTAAAAGTCAACCCTATAGCATAATTTAATAAAAAAATTGTACATTATGCCGGTCTGGCATATGTTCATATGTTAATTATGTATAGTGACAGCACATGATAAATGTAACCATTCATTTATTGATTATTTGGGTCGGATATGCTATAATTTCTTTAAAACGAGTGATTTGGCAGGTTACAATCTCGTGATTTATCGAAAAACAGAAAATTTTTATTGACAAACGCAAATCGTGGTGTTATACTCTTTACATGAAGTATACTTCCGCATTTTTTAGTGAACTCTTGTTTTAAATTTGTTTCAAAAATTTTCCTAAATCTGCCAATCTCTCCTATATTAAAATTATACGGAGGATCAACCACAACATCATGAGTATCTATTTTGACACCGCTAAAAACAGATTTATGGAAAATCTGGGCTCATTTACCCTCATTTCTTCACAGGAGAAAGGTTCGTCCGAAACCGCTGTATTCACCAACGGCAAGATGAACGCCAAGCTGCTCTACGCTCACGACGCAAACAGATTTTATCTTTTCAAGGGCGAGCCGGGCTGCGCCGACGACGAATACATCGAGCTTCAGTCTTATTTCTTTGAGCCGAGTGATGACAGCGACGGCGACATCCGCGAGGCCACCTCTGTGGCCAACGAATTCAGCGAGACTCTCGGCGGCAATATGTCTGCTCCCGCCGTGCCCGCAGCCTCCCGCAAGGTAACCAAAAAGGAGCGCGACACAGACGAAGCTTCGGCGATTTATTTCGTCAACAGAATCCCGAATGTGCTTCCCGAATGCCGTGAACCGCTGCTCCAGCACAAGGAGCATTACGAGATGCTGCTTCCCGATAACTTCTGCGCCGAAGTGGTGACCGTGGCTGTGGATAAAATGCTCAGCAGTAAAAAAGATAAGAAAAAGACTGAGGAATTTTTTGCATTTATTGATAAAATGTACGCACTGGGCGGTCTGGACGTTAAGAGCATCATAACCATGACCATTCTCAACAGCATCACAGGCGAGCAGCGCATTGCGCAGGTTGAGGAATACATCTCCCCCGAGCTTGCCAAGGCGTGGCGCATGGCCAGAAGATTCATCGGCAAGGAAGTCAAGCCCGAAAAGGAATCAAAGTATCAGCAGATGTCAAAGGCTTACCGCTCTGAGCTGCAAAATCAGATGAACCAGGGCAAATAATTATTTTTGAAACAAAAAAGAGTCATTAAAATAACGACCTGTTTGAAAAACTATAAAATTATAATAAACCATAATTTACACAGTCATCAAACAGGTCTGTTTTATTTTTAAAAAAAAGGGGAACTATATTATGAACAACAACTTTAATACCGGCGGAAATCAGCCGAATTATCAGCCGCAGCAGCAGCATCCCTATCAGCAGCCATATCAGGGAGCTTATTACGGAGGCTACATGCCACCGAATTACAACACCGGCTATCCCAAAAAGCCGCCGTATGCAGAGGCCGCCGATAACGCACTCAATAATATGAAAATCGCGCCGTTTGTGCTGGTTTCGGTAATTTTCGGACTGCTTTGCAGCCGCTCGTTTTTCAGCGGTGAAACAGGAATAGGCATGACTGTGCTGGGCACGGCATTTTATGTATTGTTCTGCCCGTTCATACTCGGCAGAGGAAAGAAGATACCGCTCTCGGCGTGGCTTCTGCTCATCCCCGAAGCTGTCATTCTGCTGTCGTTTTCACTCTATTCGGGCGTGATGTATACGTTCCTTTCACTGCTGGCGGTATTTGCCATAGCCGTGTGCCAGACTACGCTCATGGCCGGCTGTACCACAGGACGCCCCTTCTCACTCGCGCTTATTTCCGACGTGTGCTCGACCTACCTCGCCTATCCTTTTGTAAACATAGGCAGAACCTGCGCCGCCGTATTTTCCTCTAAAAAGTCCAAAGCTCCCGGCGGGAAAAAAGAAATGACCGCAGGCAGCAAAATAATCATCGGTCTGGTAATTTCCATTCCGGTGGTGCTCATTCTGCTCTGTATTTTCGCCTCCGCCGACGAGATGTTCGCCCGTCTGATAAGTGACATCATAAAGGCGCTCAACCTCAGTCTGAGTCAGATTATCCACGATATTTTCTTCACTGTAATCACCATGCTCTACATCATGCCGCTGGTGGTTACGCTCAGAGCGGGATACGCTAAAAGCAATCAAAAAAATGACCGTGAGCTAAACGCAAGCCGTCCGCTGGACGCCGTGATAGTCACCACTGTGCTTTTTGCTGCGGGTCTGATTTACCTGCTGTTTGTCGGCGTGCAGTTCAGATACCTTTTCTTTGTGGGCGGAAATCTGCCCGCAGGCACCTCCTACGCCGAGTACTGCCGCAGCGGATTTTTTGAGCTGGTGTTTGTCATCGTCCTCACCACGCTGGTGATTGCGCTGACCTGCATGTTTACCCGCCACAACGCAAACGACCGTCTGCCGGTTTACACACAATGTGCGCTCCTGCTTATTACGCTTTTCAATTTCATTATGATAATCTCAGCATCACTGCGCCTGTATATCTACATTGATGTGTATAATCTCACCGTTTCCAGAATAAATGCCGGCATACTTATCATATTCATGGCGATATGCATGGTATTTACCGCGCTGAAAATATTGTTCGGCAAGCTCAAAGTCTCAGCATTCATCGGCGGCGCAGCTGCAATAATGCTGGCTCTGTACAGCATCGCTGACATTGACGGCTGTGTGGCAAAATACAACATCGATCAATATTTTGCCTCCAACTGCAAAGAGGAAATTGATGTTATCTACCTCTCCGATCTTTCAGTTGCCGCCGTACCGCAGCTCGAAAGACTTATGACAAGCGATCTCACCGACTCAGTAACCAAGAAAAAGGCGCGCACGGTGATAGCCGACATCGCAAACACGGCAAATCTTTTTGAAGGCGACAATAATCACATCGCCCGCTGGTCCTTTGACCGCCAAAAGGCAGTAAACGTGCTCGAAAAGCACGGCATAACCGAGAATGACACCTCCTGGAACAACGGATACGACTATTGGGAAGATGAATGGGATAACTATTATTATTGATAGTAATAATCCAATATATAAGAATAAGACTTTACTGTAAATTATCATTTATTGCCCCTCCGCATAATCTATTCAATTATGTGGAGGGATTTTTATGTATTGTTTATACAAAATCGCAAATTTTTGTAGAGATTTTGTATTGACGTTTATGGGTTTAAATGGTATAATTATTTATCATTGTAGTTTAATGCAACATTTTTACTCGTTGTTGCTTACAAATGGATATACGGAGGTTATAAAAGTGAAAGGGAAAAACAACCGCAGATTCGGCAAATTTGTTTCAATCGGTCTTATTGCAACCCTTACAGCTTCATTTTGCGTTGGCATACTTCAATCACCTATCGCCGACCGGGCTATATTCTCATCATTTGCGGCAGAGTCGTCACAGGATGAGATTGCATTTGAGTTTGATGAAAATAAAAAAACGCTCACACTCAGCGGAAGCACCGAAATGTCCGACTTC
>JAQXFQ010000156.1 GCA_029005175.1 Bacillota bacterium | reverse complement strand
CCCACCAAGGCGCTGCCCTGGACCTGCCAAGAGGACCAGTCCCCTTGGATTCCCGGCGTTGCGTACTCTATGATAAATTATCATTTATTCTTCCTCATCTGACATACATTCGGCAATCAGGGCTCGCAGTTGCTCCGCCCCCTCGCCTGTCTCGGCTGAAAACGGCATCATATGCTCGGCGTCAACATCCAGTTCATCGGGAAATGCAGCCAGACGCTTCTTGCGCTCGGTCTGTTTTAGCTTGTCGATTTTGGTCAGCACTATAATCATCGGAAATTCACATTCAATCAGGTAATTCAGCATGGTCAAATCGTCCTTTGACGGTGCATGTCGTGAATCTATCAACAGCACAACCAGCCTCAGGTCGCGCTCCTGCTCGAAATAGCCGTCAATCAGCTCCGCCCATCGCTTTTTCTCGTCCGCGCTCACCTTGGCAAAGCCGTAACCGGGCAGGTCAACAAGCCGCGCGCCGTCAAGGTTATAAAAATTAATGGTCGCAGTCTTGCCGGGCTGAGAACTCACGCGCGCAAGCGACTTTCTGTTGAGTATCTTATTTATAAGTGATGATTTTCCGACGTTTGAACGTCCCGCAAAAACCACCTCGGGCATGGTACTTTCGGGAAGCTGAGCGGAGGTTCCTGCCGCTCCCTCAAAGTAAGCGTTTTCAAACTTCATCTGTTTTACCAACCTTTTCCGATTTTTCTAAGTTCTTTATAAGCCTTTTGGAGAGAGCCGTTTCCAGCACCTCGTCCAGCGACTTCACTGGCACAAATTTAATTCCGTTCTTCACAGCCTCGCTGAATTCCTCTGTATCCGGCTCGTTAGCCTGCGGAATTATCACCGTGCTTATGCCGCTGCGGAGCGCAGCCATGCTCTTTTCGCGCAGTCCGCCGATAGCCAGCACGCGCCCTCCGAGCGTAATTTCCCCTGTCATCGCCACATCGCCGCGCACGGCAATGCCTGTGAGCGCGGAAACTATCGCCGTTGCCATTGTGATACCCGCCGAAGGTCCGTCTTTCGGCACAGCACCCTCGGGAACATGGATGTGAATATCCTTCGTCTTGTAATAGTCCGTGTCAATGCCCCATTCGGCGGCGCGGCAGCGTATGCAGCTCATTGCGGCGCGGGCGGATTCCTGCATCACATCGCCCAGCTTGCCTGTCAGTTCAACCTTGCCTGTGCCCTCCATGACAGCGACCTCTATTTCCAGCATTTCGCCGCCCACGGAAGTCCATGCCAGACCGTTTGCCACACCGGGATTGAGTGTTTTGGCAATCTCCTCGCGCTTGTATTTCGCCTTGCCCATAAAGCTCTCGACATTTCGCCCTGTGACCGAAATTTTCTCGCTCTCGCCCGAAACTATCTTCTTGGCACATTTGCGGCAGAGCGAGGCAATCTCGCGCTCCAGGCTGCGAACTCCGGCTTCACGGGTGTAGTCCTCGATTATTTTTGCTATTGCCGTATCTGAAATTTTCAGCATTTTGGAGGAAAGTCCGCTGCGCTCCATCTGTTTCGGAACGAGATATTTTTTGGCTATCATCGCCTTTTCCTCGTAGGTGTAGCTGGGCAGCTCAATTATCTCCATTCGGTCATACAACGGCGCGGGAATAGCTCCTGTGTCGTTTGCCGTTGTGATAAACAGCACCTCGCTCAAATCCACGGGAATTTCCATAAAGTGGTCGGTAAAGGTCTTGTTCTGTTCTGGGTCGAGCACCTCCAGCAGTGCCGAAGTCGGGTCGCCCTTATAATCGCTCGCCAGCTTATCTATTTCATCCAGCAATATCAGTGGGTTCGTGACCTCCGCGCGGATAATCGCGTCGATAATTCTGCCCGGCATTGAGCCGAGGTAGGTCTTGCGATGGCCGCGTATTTCCGCCTCATCACGCACTCCGCCCAGCGACACACGGACGTATTTGCGCCCCATGGCCTCCGCAATTGATTTTGCAATTGACGTCTTGCCAACGCCGGGAGGACCTGCCAAACAAATAATCTGACCGCGTATGTCGGGAACCAGAGCGCGCACCGAAATCAACTCCAAAATGCGCTCTTTGACCTTATCCATGCCGTAATGATCCTGATTCAGCTTTTTCTCCACGGCGGCAATATCCAGATTGTCCTCTGTTTTTTTGCCCCACGGCAGCGAAAGGCATACATCCAGATAGCCGCGAATCACAGCCCCCTCCTGCGAACCGAACGGCAGCTTGGCAAGCTTGCCGCATTCCTTGAGCAGACTTTTTCTGACGCTTTCATCAAGCGGAAGCTCACCGATTTTTGCGCGGTACACTTCGGCGTCGCTCTCGGGACTGTCAGCGTCACCCAGCTCCTCTGAAATTACGCGTATCTTCTCACGCAGGTAATATTCCTTCTGCGCGGCGTCCATGCTCTCAGCCACTTCATTTTCAATCATTTCATCCAGCTTGGCAAATTCGATTTCCAGCTTGAGAGCCTTAAACAGCAGCATCGCGCGCTCCTTGTGCGAAAGGCAATTGAGCATTTCCTGCTTGTGCGACAGCTCAAACGGATAGATATAAGCCGCACTGTCGAGCATGCTTCCATACGACGCGTCCCGTCTGTCCATCACAAATTTCATATCCAGCTTCGGGCGTCTGTCCAATGAATTCACCTTGGGAATAACATCGCTGAATATCTTGTCATGCAGATTCATTGCGTCTGCACTATTTACCTCGTCTTCAATTTCAATTGCAGGCGTAACTGTAACAGTGTGATACGGCAGTTTATTATCGGTGTTAATCTCACCGTAAGCACGGTATTCTGCCATTACCCTGATATGCACCGTTTCGCGTTCGGGGTGACGAAGCACCTGCTTTATCGTAGCTACCACACCGATATTTTTAAATTTCTGTGTGCCGCCTATCAATTCATCATTGTATATAATAAACACGCTGCGGTCATTCCCCACTGCCTTGCGGACGGCGGTAATGATAGAATTGCCCGATATGTCGAACTGATGAGGACAATTCGGGAAAAGCACGGCGTCAGGAACTACTATAACCGGCATAATTCTGCTTTCAAGATGGTTGTCGTTATCGTTGAGTATATCTAACATTGCTTTTTACTTTCTCCTATGGATATTTTTATGGTGATCATATATCATTTAATTATAAAATATATCCCTCACTATTACAACTAATTTTTTATTAATATTGATATTTAACGCAAAAAGAGAATATATCAGGCAGGTGACTCTGATATATTCTCTGATATTTTCCGCCGTTATGCCGTTTATGCGCCCGGCTTATCGGTGTATTCATCTTTTTCTGGAGCGCCAATGCTCTTGACATCCTCACTGCCGTTTTCGCCGTTCACAGCTTTTGTCACACGGATCAATTCAGGCTCTGCGCCGTCATCAACGCAGTCGCGCGTGATAATTACCTTTGCCACATCCTCCTCGGACGGTACTGAGAACATAATCGGAGTGAGTATATTCTCGATAACTCCGCGAAGTCCGCGCGCGCCTGTCTTTTGCTCCAGTGCCTTTTCGGCAATGCGCTCCAGTGCCTCGGGGGCAAATTCAAGCTCCACGTCATCCATGCGGAACATCGACTTGTACTGCTTGACGATTGCATTCTTCGGCTCGGTCATAATTCTGACCAGAGCGTCTTTATCCAATGCCTCAAGCGAGGTAAATACAGGCAGACGACCCACAAGCTCGGGGATTATACCGAATCTCACAAGATCCTGTGGAATGCACTTTGAGATAAGCTCGCTGTAGCCCACATCCTCCTGAGTGCGGATTTCCGCGCCGAAGCCGAGCGATGAATTACCCACGCGCTTTTCAATTATCTTTTCGATGCCATCAAAAGCACCGCCGCAGATAAACAGAATATTTGTGGTGTCTATCTGGATAAATTCCTGCTGGGGGTGCTTGCGTCCGCCCTGAGGGGGCACATTGGCCACCGTGCCCTCCAATATCTTAAGCAATGCCTGCTGCACGCCCTCGCCGCTGACATCTCGTGTAATGGAGGTGTTTTCGGACTTCCGCGCGATTTTATCAATTTCGTCGATATAAATGATACCGCGCTGGGCGCGTTCAATATCAAAATCAGCCGCCTGAATCAGGCGAAGCAGGATATTTTCCACGTCTTCACCCACGTAACCCGCCTCGGTGAGGGTGGTTGCATCGGCTATGGCAAACGGAACATCCAAAATCTTTGCGAGCGACTGCGCAAGAAATGTCTTGCCCACGCCGGTGGGACCCAGCAAAAGAATATTGCTCTTTTGCAGATCGACGTCATCGTCATTATTGCCGCATATGCGCTTGTAATGATTGTAAACTGCAACGGAGAGTGCAATCTTTGCCTTATCCTGACCTATGACATACTTGTCGAGGTGCTCCTTGATTTCGATAGGCTTGAGCAGCTTGAAATCGCCGTCAAAGCTGAAATCGTCCTCAAAAGGCTCATAGCAGCCCTCTTCCTTGAGAATGTTGACGCACAGTGACACACATTCATTGCAAATGTACACTCCGGGGCCTTGTACCAGGCGAACCCTGTCATTCTCTGTTTTGTGGCAGAACGAACATCTCGGTATATCGCCCATGTTGTCCCTGTATGACATTAAATCACCAATCCTATCGTTTGTAAATTACCCTGTCGATAAGACCGTATTCTCTGGCCTCTTCGGCAGACATATAATTATCGCGCTCAGTATCAACGCAGATTTGTGAATACGGCTTACCTGTGGCGGCTGCGAGCATCTCGTTAAGCTTTTTCTTTGTCTTGAGAATCTGATTTGCCTGAATTTCAATATCTGTTGCCTGACCCTGTGCTCCGCCGAGCGGCTGATGAATCATGATTTCACTGTTGGGAAGCGCAAGTCTCTTGCCCTTTGCGCCTGCTGCGAGGAGGAACGCGCCCATGCTGGCGGCCATACCCATGCAAATGGTGGAAACGTCGCACTTGATATAATTCATTGTGTCGTAAATAGCAAGACCGTCCTTTACAGCTCCGCCGGGGCTGTTGATGTAAAGGCATATGTCCTTTTTGGGGTCCTGACCCTCGAGGTAAAGGAGCTGCGCCGTTACAAGGCTTGCTGTCACGCTGTTTACTTCATCAAACAGCATGATAATTCTGTCGTTGAGCAAGCGTGAATATATATCATATGAACGCTCGCCTCTGCTGGTCTGTTCTACTACATAAGGTACCAAATTACTCATAAAAAAGCCATCCTTTCCGCAATGGAATTATCGGCGCATTGCGGATGTAATATTCACCTGCAATACGCCTTATCCGAATTATTTATTTAGAGCCTATCCGCAAATCATCAGCACACATCTTGCTTGCCTATTTTCCGTCATTTTGCTTTAAAATTTTTTGACATACGTCAGTATGCCTGCAAAATTTTAAAGCATCTGACGAAAAATCTGACTGCGCAATCTGCATACTTCTAATTTACGGATAGGCTCTTAATTCCGACCCCGCAGTTCCATTGACATCATAACATATATTGTATCGTCAATTATGCCGTTTTATGACGAACGGAATTATATTGAAAGCGCAGATGATTACTCAGCGTCGGAAGCCTGTGGAGCTA
>JAQXFQ010000155.1 GCA_029005175.1 Bacillota bacterium | reverse complement strand
GACCGAGAATAACGAGGCAGTCACCACCACATATACCTATGACTCCAACGGCAACACCCTGAGCAAGTCCACCCCGGCCCACGATGAAGACGAAGCCAGCAGCACAACCTACACCTACAACGGCTTCAACCAGCTGATCGCCCTGACCGTGGATGGAACCAGCGTGGCCTATGCCTACAACGCCCAGGGAATCCGGACAGCCAAACGGGTCAACAACACACGGATAGCCTTCCTTCTCGACGGCGGCAATGTGGTTGCAGAAGTCCAGAACAACACCGTCACTGATAACTACCTCAGAGGCGCAAACCTTATCCGCCGGACAAGCAGTAGTGAAACCGAATACTACCTCTTCAACGCCCACGGCGACGTAGTCACCACCACCAATCTCAACGGCACAGTCAATCAGTCCTACGACTACGACGCCTTCGGCAGCAAAAAGGCATTAACGGGGCATAAGGACAAGCATAAATGATCGCCACCGTGCAGAGTGGAAATCTGTATGTGTTTGTTCTTGGCTTTATTGTCAAACGCGGTTGGCTTTCCACTTTCCGACTTCAATACCATGCGAAAGCAGCAAAAATACCATTTCGGTGAAGTACCCGAAATGGTATTTTTGTTTATTTCCTGCGGAAGAAGCCATCCTTCATCAGGTACAATTCGTCATTGTAGAGCATATCAAAAATATCTTGGCCTGGTATTTTTGCCAACTGACAGCCGCTTGCGGTGTATATCTGGAAACGATCCTGATTGTGTCCTTTGTGGAAGTCCATCCAGGAATCGAAGAATGGTTGAGCTTCGTCTTTTACCATGTTCAGATATTTTTTGGCAAGATAGAATGACGCCAATGCGCTGACACACTCCATCTCGGTCTGATCGGACAAGGCGTACCGAGCCTTACGATCATCGGAGCAGAAGAGGTAGAGCTCTTCAGTTCCGGAACGTTCTAAAATCTGAGCCATGGTATAGAGTTTGATTTCACCCAGGTTGTTGTCTTGACCAATAGCAGTATCGCAAGCATCAATCAATCCAACGAAGTCATCCAGGTCATAATTGCCCCAGGCTTCGGTCACATACTGCTCCAATGAAGTGCAATAGGTATTGAAGAATGTCTGGGAGAAGATATCACAGCTTCTGTGCAGCATATCGACATAGAAGCCGTAGGCTGCAGCGCCAAAAGTGCGGGCCATAAGCTGAATTAGGGTGCGGTCAGTGTAGACTGTAACACTTGAGGTTTCTGCAAGCCATTTTGAGGCCCAATGATTATGTCGAGCCAACTCAATACAGGTCTGCTGATGGCATACAAAATGGAAATCTGCGATATTCAGAATACGATAAATCAGCCGGTCCGAATCGTTTGCTTTGGTGATATAGAGCTTGGAAATGAAGTCGGTATCCAGAAGGGCACATCTTTTTATGTCACTCATGTTGTGCCTCACTTCCTGGAAAGCCAAGCATTCATTTCCTCAAGGCTTTGCTCATCTTCCGTAATCCGACGCTCCGGCAAAAGATTTGCTTCCTGATTTTGCTGGAGCAGTACGGGCAGAAACCCCATGTCTATTATGTCCGTTGTACGTTTCTGCCAGCGAAGAGCGATATTCTGATGCTGCATTGAACGGCTCAGATTTTCTGAAGTTCCTTGCTGAAGCAGCATAATTGTGGCATGTTTATCTAAAATGCCTTCCTCAAACAGGCGCAACACCATTGCCTTAAAAGGAACGGCAAATATATCCATGAGTCGAACGACGGCATCCAGACCCAGGTTTTTCCGATCCAGTCCATAAACATCAATCTGCTCGTTCAAAGCTGCAACAGGTACGAGGAGCAGAGCGGAGAATGCATTTGCCTCCATGTCTTCCTGAGTAGCTGTGGTTTCATCCATATCTTCAGCAGTCAGAAGAGAGCCGCTGTGCGGAAGAGAATCATCCTGATCTGAGATATAGCGCCAGATATGATACAACTCATGGCCAGCGGCAAAATTCTGCTTGCAGAGAGGCAGTGCGGAATTCAGGACAGTAAACAATTCGCCGTTTCTGACACAGGTAAAGGCACAGAAATCATCGTCTTTAATTGGGAGTCGGAGTAGTTCCAGATGCTTATCGTTTTTGGCTACATAATTGCGTGCTACACTAAAAATATCGTCCTGGATGATATTGCTCCCGTTATACGAGGCGTTGAATTCTTTGACGTATTTTCTCAATTCCTGAAAGCGGATAGGGTTTTTCTTAAAAAGACTGTTTTCAATTACTTCATTCATCATAGGCTACTCCGTTTCGACATACCAGCATATCCGCTTTTATTTACACGGGAGTGGAAAAGATACATATCGATCAGCTTGTCAGCAATCTCAATACCCTTTCTTGCTTCATCTGTTTTTACTTGCCCCATGAATGCTCGAACTACATTAGTTTCAACAGGTTTCTCGGGCAGTGCAACAAGACTCTCCATAGAAACATTACAAAACTCTGCAATTTTTTTGAGTTCAAGTGCATTTACTGTGCGGGAACCAGAAAGCATATTGCTTACAACTTGCTTGGAGCAGCTCATAGCTTCAGCAAGCTCATACTGCTTCTTGCCGGCATTCTTCAGTGCATAGCTGATATTCTTCGCAATGATCATGTTCATATCTACCATGAAAAGCACCTCCTTTTGCTACTTTATTATACGCGCCTTGCAGCTGACTTGTCAATATATTGTGGACTAAGAACGAGATATCATAAAAATAGTTCACGGAATATTTATTTTTACGCTTTTACCAGATCAGAGCAGTAAACGGCCAGATTGTGATACGATACTAGAGAAGCCGTCAAAAAAGAAAATTTAACGCCGCTTTATAATAATACATACCTAATACTTACAAAAAAATATATTTTTTGTCCCCTTTACCTACCTGACGGCAATATATAAATATAGGGTGTGCGCTGCTTGGATGTGAAAAAACGCCAGCTACAGAATAGCTTGCCATCCTCGCCTTGGCAGGACAATCCTGGCCTTTTGGCGGCTCTTCCCGCCCTTTTGACACGGCCTGTTTTACTCAGTACACAGCGTGACCGCACCCGATGCACCGCAGCCCGGCATAGCCTGAGCCGGGAGTTTGGGCTATATGGGTTGGAAGTCCAGTCGCATCTTGGCACCATTCCCATTTCTTTGCCTGATTTATGCAAAAGAAATAAAAGCTTGTGAAGGAGCAGATACTATGTTTGCAGGATTTAATTTAACAATTGAAGACGAAGATGCATTTCGTGAATATTATGACTATGGCAAATCAATCCTAAGCAGTCAAAAAAGAAATATTGAGGAAAACTTGGAAGAATACATATGCGGCAGGGATACATTGGATGGAACAATGATGGAAGCTCAGTGGTTTCCAAGCGTAGACGCAGATGTCTTTCTATCTCATTCTCATAAAGATGAACATATGGTAGTGGCTTTAGCCGGGTGGCTTTCCAAAGAGTGTAATGTTCGTGCTTTTGTCGACTCCTATATTTGGGGCTATTCAAACAAATTGCTAAAAAAACTGGATAATAGATATTGTGTTGAAGAAAGAGTAGGTTCCCATACATCTTACAGCTACGAAAAAAGGAACAACTCCACAAGTCATGTCCACATGATGTTGAGTACAGCATTGGGAAAAATGATAGATAAATGCGAGTGCTTATTCTTTGTCAACACCCCAAACTCCATTGAAATTGCAGAGACCATGGAAATGGAAGCTACCTTATCTCCGTGGATATATTCAGAATTGGCATTGTCCCAAATTGTACGCCACAAGAAGCTTTCTGAATACAGGACAGGAGAAGCTTATTTTGCTAAAGATGCTGTAAATGAAAGCGCTTCCCTTCAGATAAAATATGATATAAGTTTGTCTCATCTGCATAAATTGTCTACGGACAATTTGCTTCGATGGTCAAAATCAGTCAAATACTATCCGTCATACCCATTGGATAAGCTCTATGAGCAGTTAAGAATTTTGGGGAATGGTGAGTTATAAAAAGTAAGGAGAATAATTATGACAGAACATAAGGTTCAACATCTCGAAATGATACAAGGTGTTATCAACAGAATGGCTGGCAATTCTTTCGCACTGAAAGGTTGGGCTGTCACACTCGTTGCAGGTATTTTTACCTTATCAAGCAAAGACGCTGATAAGTTGTATTTCCTCGTTGCATATATACCAATTCTAGTTTTTTGGGGATTAGATGCATATTATTTGTTGCAAGAAAGACTATTTAGAGCACTATACAATAAAGTGCGAGTTTTGGATGAAGCTAAAATTGATTATAACATGGATACTTCACTGGATGAGTTTTACACAGGGAAGAACTCATACTGGTGCTGCTTAATATCTTCTACAGAGTGTGGGTTCTATTTTCCACTTGCTATTGTAACAGCGGGTATAATCATCATTACGCACATTTGAGAGTGAGTCTCAGCCCTGATGCTCTGTGCCCCTCCAAATTATTTTCCCACCAACGCAGGCAACAGTGCTATGAACAAATCGCATAAGAGTACACACCGGGGCGCTGGCGGATTAGAAGATCTTTCAGATTCTGCATTAATGAACTCAGGTGAAGCTCTTTATATGGGGAAGAAGCTGAAAGTCAGTTCGGCCTGCAACAGGCCATAGAACTTGTCATGGCAACACAACGAGCAAAGTGACTGTTCATCAGTATATTGATAATGTGCCTGGCATTTATACACATGCCTGTCCCCGGCTTTTTGAGAAAAGCAAAATTATATTCTGGAAATATGGAAATTCCATTTAGATAAGTAATAAAGATAATCAACAATTATCCAAAGGTTAGACCACAAAAGTTTATTAGAAGGTGTCCAAATGAAGAAACAGTTAAAGATCGGCATTACATACGATGTTAAAGAGGATTATAGCTTTGAAAGCACCTGTTGGAAGCACACTGATTTAGTACGCTGGCAGAAGTAAGCTATGTAAAGGGGTTATTTGAAGAGCTTGGCCATACGGTTTATCTCATAGGAAACTATGAAAAGCTGTATCACGCTTTGACAACTGATACGTTCCCTGATGTTGATATCGTGTTTAATATTGCTGAGGGGCTCAACAGTAGAAATCGTGAAGGGTGGATTCCATAGCTCGGGAGTTATGCTGGTTTCCTCAGAGGAGGAACTTGAAAGGCAAGCCCTGTACTTGTTGGACGAGTATCATCAAACAATTGTGTGCGAAACATATATTCCTGGAAAGGAGTATAATGTTGCTTTGCTGTATGATGGGGAGAATACAAGCGTAATTGGAACTGTTGAAGTCGTACGCAAAGATGGAACAGAAATCGGAATATTTGATGCACAGGATAGCGAAATGAAAATGCGGTCTTGTATTGTTGTTCTTATTGGCAGCCAAACAGCATCAAGACGGTGGGTGCAGTACGAGATTGAACAGGCATGTAAACTCGGAAAAGGAATTATGGGTATCTATATTCATAATTTGTCTAATTCCGCTGGCGACCATTCTTCAAAGGGGCATAATCCGTTCGAGGATTTTTGTGTAGATAAGACATTTAATTATATCGTACACAATTCTACCCCTGCAGACTCCAATGAAATTCGCTTAAGTTCGATCTGTAAGGCATACGATCCCACGTGGTACACAAGTAATTATGTATATGATGATATTAAATCCAATATTGAGTGGCTGATTGAGGAAGCGATTACAACTCGCAACCGTTACCCCAAGTAAGGAGATGTCCCGTCATGAAACGAATTTTTAATAGTCGAGAGTTTAAGCGTTATCAAGTCTCTTCGTTGTATGAAGCCCGTGGCGCAATTTCAAGCGGAACAATATATGCATCATACACTACAGTCTTCCTCTCGCATAAACATGATGATTTGGATGATTTGAAAGACATTATTGGCTTCCTACAATCGCAATACGGAGTAAAGGCCTATATAGATAGTAGAGATCCGTCTATGCCACAATTCACTTCTGGAGAGACAGCAGAAAACCTTAAAAATCGAATCAAGCAATGCAATAAATTCATTTTATTGGCTACCAACGCTGCTGTAGAATCAAAATGGTGTAACTGGGAATTAGGCTTTGGTGACGCACAAAAATATAAAAATAATATAGCAATTTTTCCAATTAAGCCAGAAGATACATTCGACTATAATTATAAAGGCAATGAATACTTATCAATTTATCCGCACATTGCTTTTTATAATGGTACAGAAACATACAGGGACGGACGAAATGTTCAGCGTGGATACTATGTTTGTGCCATAGAAAACGGCATAAATACAATTACGCCTTTGGCTGAGTGGTTTTTAAGCAGATAATTGGATAAATGCTTCGTGTTGACAACCGTATATACAAGGTTGAAAACCAAACCGCCCTACATGGGGCGGCAGCTACCTTTGGGACAACTTGTCTTGAAGTCCCGATTTATACAAAAGCGTCCGGGTTATCAAGGTCGTCGTAATTGAGGATGGCCTCGTCCTTGTAAACGAGCGCCTCGTCCGGCACGGACACTTCGTACACCTCATAAGCCTCACTCAAGCCGGGCCGCCTGTTGCGGTTAATCAGCCTGTCGAGGTCAAAGGCGTTTTTCTTGTCGGCCTTAGCCGTGTGCTTGAAATTGGGGTGTTGTTTTAGGTCATACTTGCGGGAATAGAACGGGGGAAGACCATGGATTTGCAAATACACGGATAAATGTTGACTACCTCATTCCATAGTACTGCGCATAATGATGCGATGATCTTCTGTACCTTATCAAATCCTAGACATGCGCCTTATCAGATGATAGACAAATATTGACAAATTCTTTTATCGCTGTATAATTATATAGTAAATTATGGCAATTCTAATTTTCAAAAAACATATAGGAAAGGTATGAGCTTTCTGTGAAAAAAAGATTGCGCCAAATTGCTGATACCATTCATAAAACAGTATATTTGAGTGAGCTTGAATCAAATATGATGTCTACGGCATATTTTTATCGGCTCCATGATGTGTATCAAAGTTCAACCGTATATCTCACTTTCCCCGGGAACCGCACAAAAAGATATGAGCACTCTTACGGTACAATGGAACTTGCGGGCGAAATGTTCTTTTCTGCCATTACTAATGCAAGCGACATAGTCCTAAAAAATTTTTTCACGGATGCTGAGGGATATCTGAAAGATGTGGTTTCATCACTGCTTGGCGGAAAAATCCATCCTACCTATTGCAATAGCTCCTATAAAGCTCTGTCGGAATGCTTTACTACGGTGAACAGCCGTGCCGTTCAGTCTGAAAGCGAGAAGGCAATCTCTGAAGCGTATAAGAACTTTGAACAGATCGAAGATGCAGCCTTAAATCACTATATGCCGCCGTTTTCTAGTGAATTGGCAAAAAGAAAATTCCTGTATCAATGTCTCCTCGAGTCAGTGCGGATTGTCGCTCTGTTTCACGACATCGGACATCCCCCGTATAGCCATATTATGGAAAGCGTTCTGAACGGGTTATATGCGCAATGTGTCTCGCCCAATGCATTCAATCAATCGCGTGCGGAAGAACTTATCAGCAACCTCAAGCCTTTTAAGGAGGCGGAAAATGATAATATCTCCTGCCTCCTTTCTGTTCCTCTTCGGATCAGCCCGGAACTCCATGAGCAGGTGGGTCTCAAAATGCTTGCTGGTGCGTTTGATGATATTTTTCAAATTGAACTAGCCGGGTTGTCTAAAGTTAAAAGCAAAGTGAAGAAGGGTACCGCTGCTGTGTACTATGTTGCAGTGGCTGAGTTTTGCTTTGCAATTTTAAGGGAACAAACGCCGTTTTTCACTTCTCTCCATAGAATTGTAGATGGATGTGTTGATGCTGATCGCATGGACTATATCGTTCGCGATTCCCACAATTCTGGTGTCGATTGGGGCACAATCCCCTACAAGAGAATGTTGGAATCCTGTAAGATGGCGGAACATATGTATCACGATGAGCATTTCTATGTCATGGCTTTCCCTCGAAAAATGGCGGAACATATTGATGACTTGCTGATCACACGATATAAGATCTTTTCACGGATCAATTACCACCATCGCTCGTACAAGACCGCACTGATTTTACAGCGGCTTGTTCGGACCTTGGCCGAGGATTACCTCAGTAAAGGTGATACCCAGAAAGCCTTATGTCCAGGAATTGCGGATCTGTGGAATTGTCTGTCCAGTACGATGAACTCAGGTGACCTATATATCATACAATGGAACGACTCCACACTAATCTCACACTTATACCAGACCCTTGTGGAGGTTAAAAGCAATTCTTTTGAAGATTATGGCCTTTCAGAAGAACAGTATGACGATATTTCGAACATGTTGGAAGAGTTTTTGCTTAATCGGAAGCACTTCTATTCTGTTTTTAAGCGACAGTCAGATTTCTCGCCAATCTTTGCGTCGGTTTTTGTCAGGTTGCAGCCTTTAGTGGATCAAGTGAAAAAATATGAGCAACAAAAGCTCCAAAATGCGGCTAGTCCTAATGCTTTTGCTGACGCAGATGATTCCCTAAAACGCCTCAACGCCAGAAAAATCCAGGGTATCATCAACTCGGGAGACGGCGACGCTTTGCAACGGGTATTTCCCTTGAAATGCTCCATGCGGTCCATAATTTTAGAGGTCTTGGCGGAATATAAAGAAAAGGGACAAATTGGCGCGTACCTGTTCGATGAGAATAAGAAGCGTTCGAGGACCGGTCTGCCTAGTCGTGAAGATCAGTCCGATGGTATTTATTTATACGAAACGAGCACTGGTGATGTGGAGCTTTACAATGTCAGTGTGTTAGAAGACCAGCTCGTACGATTGCAGAATTATTGTCTGCAGTACATTGCATATATTGAGCCAAGAGAAGACAGCACAGTGGTCATCCATGACATTCGTCAGGAAATCGCCAATCGGTTGTATAATGCGGTTGAGAGCTCGATGAAAGAAATGTTTTCCTGTTTGCGTGCGTAATTTTTTCTTGCATGATATGCAATGATTTGCTATAATTATAGTCTCCCTTTTAATTTCAATTTTGGAGGGTTATTATGTGCCGAGTTAAAACTGGAGCTCAGATCACAGAAATGTATGATGTGCAAAACCTAGTTACAGCGTCTATTTTGAGGTCACAGCAGCCATACAGTATTGCAGCCTTGTCAAGAGAAATTGTTGATTCTTGTACGGGAGCAAATATTCCTATTTCTGACAGACAAATCACAGAGTTAGTACGCGACACAACAATGGCCCTATTGCGCGCAAAATACATTTCGTCTAATGCGGGATGTTATTATGCAGAGCCGATTGCTTCATTAAAATGAAAGCACTTTCTTGGAAATATTTACTATCAAAAGTTCAAATTCGCCGCTTTCTAAAGGGTTGGACGCTCAAACGAGAGTCCAACCCTTTAGTATGTGCGCCCGGTGAGCGCACGTTCTATAAGGTGAAAGACCTGAATCCGCCCGGCAGTGGGTAGATAGATAAGTGTACGGGGACAACGTATTTGAGAAATGCGGGATAAACCGGGACGGGGCGGGAGAAGTCGGGAAACCCCGCTATTTCAACGGGAAACGGCACTTTTGAGGCGGGAACGGCCCGCAGTTTAACAACAATCTTGAGATCATGGGCGTCGGCGGCGGTCGGCGTCCTTTTTTCATGCCCAGGAGGCCCAGGAACGGCCCACAACGGCGACGGCGCGGCGGGCGCGACACACACCCGCAGGATGCAGAAACCCCCGGAAAACCGCGTAAAAACGGCCATTCCGGGGGTTATTTGCAAAGAGGGGGCCGCTCGGCGACGTCCCGGAAGTCACAGCAGCAGACCCAAGAGGACGAGCTTCGCAGCCCTTGAGGATAGTATAGCAGACGGGGCGGCGAATGGCAAGGGGGTCAGGCGTGCTAACGAGGCGTTAGAGCGTGCGAATTTTGCCCGCAAACCGGGCTTTTTGGCTCCGATCGGCGAGGACGTGGGCGTGCGTGGCCCGTGCGAGGCGTGTGTGGCATCTGCTCAAAACAGGGGTATACCGGGGCGTGTTCAAAGTGACATTCCTGGCCAAAACTCGGAACCGTGTCACTTTGCTGTTTTTCCTGGGTTTTTCTGGGGGTTAGA
>JAQXFQ010000154.1 GCA_029005175.1 Bacillota bacterium | reverse complement strand
CGGCAGAGTGGTGCAGAATATAATGAATATTACGCTTCCCGCCGCCCATGCGGTGTATGCTACGGATTTTTTGCAGTCGTTTATGTCCTCTGCTTCAAAATCCTCCGAATTGGTGCGGGACAACGTGAGAACGGTGAATATAGCAAGGCAGACGGCGGCTGTGACGTAGATTATACAGCCAATGCCAAGCCCGAGAAACGCGTGATTGAAGGCATTGGCAATTGCGGCGGCGATAATTCCCACCAGCGCGATTGCGGCGGCAATCAAGCTCTGAATTCTGTAATTGGTAAGCGACTGCCTGAGCAGATATTGTATCTGCTTTTTGGATTTCGCGCTGAAATCGCCGCGCTCACCTGTAGCAGCATTCGCGTTGACGGTCGATTTGCGTTCACCTCGCAGCAACTCGTCAGCCGTCACGCCGAAGATGTCGGCTATCACGGGAATAAGCGAGAGGTCAGGCGCACATTCGTCGCGCTCCCAGCGGCTCACCGCCTTGTCGGATACGTTCAATTTGTCGGCTAAATCCCTCTGCGTCATGCCGGCGGACTTGCGCAGGGCAGCGATAAATCCGCCTATCGTTTTCTTTTCCATAAAATCATTTCTCCTTTGTAATGTAAATCATAATTTAGCTGCGTGACGTCCACTCGAAAATCAAAGATTTTCTTGTTAGTTTTCCACGAGCTTCGCATTGTTTCCTATTGTAGCTTTCTCTTGCACTTTAGCTTTGTAGGGGCTTTGCCCCTACGACCCCACGATGGGCGCTGCCCCTCGACCCCGCCAAGAGGGCCTGCCCCCTTGGATTCCCATTGTAGGTGTCCTATTTTAGTGCTACTGTAAATTATCATTTATCAAATATTGGGTAGTTCCGCATGATTGAGCATGCATCAATCATGCCTTAATTCTACATTTGCGAGGGAGAAAAAACAACCCCGCAAACCGAAAATCACTCTCGCAAACCGAGAATTTTTCTATTTTCAGACCGTATGATACTCGATGATAAATAAAAGCAAACGAAACACCCCCGCTGTGGCTCAACGAGGGTGTTTACAGAAGAATTACTTATTTGTATTAATTATGCATTATGCATTATAAGAAAATGTACTTGAGTATGAACAGAACTGCGAGAACGTACATAATCGGATTGATTTCCTTCCACTTCTTGCAGATGAGGTTGATGAGAACGTAGGAGATAACGCCGATAGCGATACCCTCGGAAATGCTGTAGAACAGCGGCATTGCGATAATGCAGAGATATGCGGGGATTGCTGTGTTGTAGTTGTCCTCAGTGAGCTTGAGCTGTGTAATATTGCTGAACATAAGGAAGCCAACAATAATCAGAGCGGGAGCGGTTGCAAAGGAGGGAACTGCTGTGAAAATGGGAGCGAACAGAGTGGATACAAGGAAGAGAATGGCTGTGGTGAGTGCTGTGAGACCTGTTCTGCCGCCTACGGCAACACCTGCGGAGGACTCGACAAAGGTAGTGGTGGTAGATGTACCAAGCACTGCGCCGGCTGTGGTGGCAACTGCATCGGCGAAAAGCGCGGGTCTTGCCTTGGGGAGCTTGCCTTCTTCATCCAGCAGACCTGCCTTGCTGCTGACGCCGATGAGGGTGCCGAGCGTGTCAAACAAATCTACAAAGAGGAAAGAGAACACGATAACGATAAAGTTGATGATATTTACGCTGCTGAAATCTACGTTGAAGCACTGACCCACGGTTTCGCCCAGCTTGGAGAAGTCGGTCATAGCAAAGGTGGGCAGGAGTGAGTAAAATCCAGCTTCCGCGTTGGGAATATAAAGACCGGCGAACTGGCAGATGATACCCAGAACCCATGTGCCGAGAATGCCGATGAGAATGGAGCCTTTTACACGCTTGATGTAAAGGATGGCGGTGATAAAGGTGCCGACGATCGCGAGAATGGCGCATATACCCGATGTGGAGAAATTATCGGTGAAGCTCACGAGAGATACCAGTGTAGCGCCGTTGTCCACAGTCAGACCTGCGTTCTGCAAGCCGATGAATGCGATAAACAGACCGATACCGACCGAAACAGCATGCTTGAGCGATAAAGGAATCGAGTTGAAAATGGCTTCTCTGACGTTGGTAAGGGAGAGGATAATAAAGATGATACCCTCGATGAATACTGCGAGAAGGGCTATCTGCCACGAATAGCCGAATCCGAGAACTACAGTGTATGTAAAGAATGCGTTAAGTCCCATGCCGGCGGAAAGGGCAAAGGGAAGGTTTGCCATAAGTGCCATGCAGAGAGTACCTATAAAGGAAGCAAGGCAGGTTGCGAGCAGTACGGCGGTGGGGTCCATACCGGCCTGACTCAGAATGCTGGGGTTTACAGCCAAAATATATGCCATGGTCATAAAGGTGGTAATACCGGCTGTAATTTCGGTTCTTACGTTTGTGTTGTGTTCTTTGAGCTTAAACATAATATTCTCCTTTTTTAGTTTTATTTTGCTTAGAGCCTGTTTAGACCTGTTTAGCAAAAATAATTTAATAATATTATAACAAAAAATTCGTTTTACGTCAATAGCTTACAGCGAATATTAACATACAATAATATCCTCTGTGTATTGTGCAAAAAGAATATTTCCTGTTTTGGCGATGTCAAAATAATCCTTTTATGCTTTCGCATAAAAGCCGCCGAATTGCGGATAATAATGGGGCAGGCAGAATTTTAATATAAATGAATAATAATGTATGATTAAAGTAAGACGAAGACTTGTCTTACGGTGCAATTTAGAATATCAGAAAGGATTATATATATGAAAGCAACAGGAATTGTAAGAAGAATAGACGACCTGGGCAGAGTGGTTATACCCAAGGAAATACGCCGCACCATGCGCATACGCGAGGGCGAGTCGCTGGAGATATACACCGACAATAACGGCGAGGTTATATTCAAGAAATATTCACCCATAGGCGAGCTTTCGCCCTGCTCGGCGCAATATGCCGAGATTTTGGGCAAAAACACAGGCTTTCCCGTGCTGATTTGCGACAGAGATCACGTTGTCGCTGCGGCGGGAGTGCCCCGCAGGGATTATATGGACAGGCGCATAACTCCCGAACTGGAGGACTGCATTGACGCCCGCGCGCCTTATATCGCCGAGCAGGGCGGTCAGAAAATCGTCCCCGTGGACGGCACTCGTCAGCCGAGCGCCTGTGTATATCCCATAATATCATCGGGCGACCTTAACGGCGCGGTGATTATATTGGAAAAGGAAAACGGCGAGCTGCCCGGCGACATGCAGCTTAAGCTGGCTGAGGTGGCCGCCGGATTCCTCGGCAGTCAGATAGACCAGTAAATGTTCGTCCCGCAAGGCAGATGTTTTTTGCAAAATTCACTTGTGGCCGTCAGACCACCGCTATATCGTTTATGCTATAGGCTTATATCTGTAATTATATAATTATTACAAAAAACATCTGCTGACGCGGCACACAGTTCATGTAAAGCTTCCAACTCGGAGAATTTATTGTTTAATTCTTGGTGATAATAACAACCAGTTTTTTTAAAAATTTGCTTGATTTTTATTATTGATTGATATAAAATAACTTAGTAATTATGAGAGACTATGTGGTGTTGACTCAAATACTCGTATATTTAGGGTATGGTGGTTATTCGTGGAAAGACTTGACAAGATTATCGCGTCACAGGGCGTGGGCACGCGCAGTGAGGTTCGCAAAATGATATGGTCGGGCAAAGTCACCGTGGACGGTGAGGTCGAACGCCGTATCGATGTAAAGCTGGATCCCGCAGCTCACAATATCACTGTGAACGGTAGTTGCCTTTCTTACCGCAAGCATCTCTACATTATGATGAACAAACCGCGCGGAGTGGTTTCCGCATCCAATGATTCCCATGTGAAGACGGTTATTGACATTCTTCCACCCCGGCTCAGGCGCAGCGGACTTTTTCCCGTAGGTCGTCTTGATAAGGACACCGAGGGTCTGCTTATCATCACTGATGATGGCGATTTTGCGCACAGCGTCACCTCGCCGGGCAAAAAAGTTTATAAGACTTACCATGCTTATCTTGACGACGTTGTCAGCGATGACGATATGGACAGATTAAGAAGCGGCATAGTCATAGACGGCGGTGAAAAATGTCTTCCGGCACAGGTCGCGGAGTTGGACAGAACCGATTTCATTTATGAAATAAAGATTTGCGAGGGTAAGTATCATCAGGTTAAGCGAATGGCACAAGCCGTGGGCAGAAGGGTGCTTCGTCTGGAAAGAGTCGCTGTGGGCGGACTTGTCCTGGATTCCGCGTTGGAGCGCGGTGAATCAAGAGAGCTTTCCGGGGAAGAAATGGACATCCTTGCACGGAATGTATGATTTTTTTAGCAGAGGCAGCAGTTTGATTGCGTTCTGCCGGCGAGCTGTGACGGTTTCAAATGTATTGAGACTTGTTTGATTTGGTTACATTGTTGTTTTTGGTAATTTCTTTAAAGCTTGACAGCTGTACAGAGCCGCAGCATTAATCCGTTGAAATCATGTATGAAAAATACAGTTGTACAAATTATGAATGAAATTCTTGTAGGTAAATGCCAATTGAATTTGACTGAATATTCTGTTACAATATATGTAGTTGATTTGAATTGGGTTTTTGTGATATTCGCAAATATTTAACTTTTTATTTTTTACTTAATCTTTGGAGGTATTTCAAAATGGCAAGTTTGTCTTTAAGACATATTTACAAAAGATACTCCGGCAACGTTGTTGCTGTTAAGGACTTCAACCTTGAAATTGAAGATAAGGAATTTATTATTCTCGTAGGTCCTTCCGGCTGCGGTAAGTCTACAACTCTCCGTATGATCGCCGGTCTTGAGGACATCAGTGACGGTGAACTTTACATCGGTGATACACTGGTAAACGACGTTCCTCCGAAAGACAGAGATATAGCCATGGTTTTCCAGAACTATGCTCTTTATCCTCATATGACCGTTCGTGAGAACATGGCATTCGGTCTGAAGCTCAGAAAGTATCCCAAGGCTGAAATCAACCGCCGCGTTGAAGAAGCTGCTCAGATCCTCGACATCAGTCACCTCCTCGACAGAAAGCCGAAGGCTCTCTCCGGTGGTCAGCGTCAGCGTGTTGCTATGGGTCGTGCTATCGTTCGTGAGCCTAAGGTATTCTTGCTCGACGAGCCGCTCTCCAACCTCGATGCTAAGCTCCGCGCTCAGATGCGTACAGAGATCTCCAAGCTTCACATGAGACTGGGTACAACATTCATCTATGTTACACATGACCAGACAGAAGCTATGACCCTCGGTGATAAGATCGTTGTTATGAAAGACGGTATCATTCAGCAGGTCAATACTCCTCAGTTCCTGTATGACAAGCCCTGCAATACATTCGTCGCAGGCTTCATCGGTTCTCCTCAAATGAACTTCATCGACGTAAAGCTCGAGAAGAGAGGCGACCATGTATACGCTCTGTTTGGCAACTTTGCCATCAAACTCCCGATCTCCAAGAACAACAGAGGTCAGCTTGATGACTACATCGGCAAGGAAGTTGTTCTCGGTGTTCGTCCTGAGCATGTACATGATGAGCCTGAATATATCGAGAGATATGTTGACAGCTGCATCGAGGCAGAAGTTGAAGTTACAGAACTTATGGGTAACGAAACATTCCTCTACCTCAACGCTCTCGGCAGCAACATCATCGCCCGCGTTGCTCCTACATCCAAGACAAAGGCCGGCGATCATGTAAAGCTCGCTCTCGTAAACAGCAAGATTCACATCTTCGACAAGGAAACAGAGCTTACAATAGTCAACTGATTTGTTTGTAATTTAATATTTGCTACTCAAAAGCCGTATACGGACTTTACTCAAAAGCCCGTATACGGCTTTTATAATTTAGTTTCATAAGTATTATTACTTTAAATGTGGAAAAATAATATTAAAATTAAAAAAATATCAACTAAAACACTTGAATTATTTTGATGTTTTGTGTAAAATGTATATGTAGTACAAAAAATTGGGGCAATTGATATTTTTGCTATATTTTTGCACATTGCTTTTATTTGACCTGCTTCGGATTTTTTTCATATGTTTTTGAAAGGATTTCGGCAGAACAATATAACCCCGATACCTTATTTCAGGAAGTGAGGAATTTAAAATGCCCAACAGATTATATCAGACCGTTATTCATCAGATGCGCGATTCTATCGACAGAACTATCGGTGTCATCGACAGCACCGGCAGCATACTCGCCTGCAGTGATTTGGGCAGAGTAGGCGAAACCAACAGCGATTTTTCGGCTGAGCAGATGGCCGGCGGTGACGCATTTACATTTGGCGGATATACCTACCGTCCGTTTGGCAGCAACCCGACCGCCGACACAGCTGTATTTGTAGAGGGCACGGATGACCTCGCCGGCAAGTATGCAGGTGTGCTCTCCAGCTCTGTCACTATTATCAAGCAGTATTATGACGAGAAGTTCGACAGAAATAATTTCATCAAAAACCTTATTCTCGACAATATTCTCCCCGGAGATATTTATCTCAAGGCTCGCGAGCTGCATTTCAACACAGATGTAAGCCGCGTATGTCTGCTCGTCCGCTCGGTATCAAAGCCGGATGTATCTACATTTGACATTATCCAGAATCTTTTCCCCGACAAGAACAAGGATTTCGTCATCAACATCAACGAGCACGACATCGCCCTTATCAAAGAAACTCATCAGGGCAACGAGCTTAAGGATTTGGAAAAGCTCGCGCGCTCTATTGTTGACACGCTTTCCAGCGAGTTTTACACCCATTGTATCGTCGGTATCGGCACACAGGTTGTGGGAATCAAGGATCTGGCGACATCTTTCAAGGAGGCTCAGCTTGCCCTCGAAATAGGCAAGATTTTCGATACGGAAAAGCAGATTGTTTCCTATGAAAACCTCGGTATCGCCCGACTGATTTATCAGCTCCCCGATACTCTTTGTGAGATGTTCCTCAAGGAAGTATTCAAAAAAGGCTCTATCGAATCGCTCGACCAAGAGACACTCTTTACCATTCAGAAGTTCTTTGAGAACAATCTGAATGTTTCCGAGACATCAAGAAAGCTTTTTGTTCACAGAAACACTTTGGTTTACAGACTGGAAAAAATCAAGAAGCTCACCGGTCTTGACCTGCGCGAATTCGACCACGCTATCATCTTCAAGGTGGCTCTCATGGTTAAGAGATACCTCACCAACAAGCCTACTAAATATTGATAATTAAAACGGCGAATGAGATTAATTTTCATTCGCCGTTTTATTTTTATCAGTAAATTATAATTTAAAATAGAGTACGCAACATCGGGAATCCAAGGGGCCTGGTCCTCTTGGCGGGGTCAAGGGGCAGCGCCCATTGTGGGGGCGTGGGGGCAAAGCCACCACAAAGCTAAAGTGCAAGAAAAACCAGCAATAGGAAAAATGCGAAGCCCTATCATATGCTTTGCATATGATAAAAAATC
>JAQXFQ010000153.1 GCA_029005175.1 Bacillota bacterium | reverse complement strand
TGCCGCCGTTCATTCCCCTCATTTCTTTGTCCTCGTCATAACCGCCGCACTCAATCGCTTTTTGGATAATTGGAGTAAAGTCTTTATCCTCACCGATGTGAACTATTTCCGGGTAGGACACCACAGAGGTAGTGAAAACCCTGTCGCTGTAGCTTTCTCTCACGGGCATAAGGCAATTTGTGGTGAACAGAATCGGGGCAGGAATGTTGTGAAATTCCGACTGCTGATTTTGCCAGCCCGTACCGAAATTACCTTTAAGCTGCGGATATTTTTTCAGTTCGGGATAGCCGTGAGCAGGCAGCATTTCGCTGTGTGTGTAGATATTTATTCCCTTGCCCTCAGTCTGTTCAAGCAAAAGCTTTAAATCGTGCAAGTCGTGACCGCTAACCACGATAAACGGTCCCTTTTCAATCGTGAGAGGAACTTCTGTCGGCACGGGATTTCCATATGCTTCGGTATTTGCCTCGTCGAGCAAAGCCATACATTTAAAATTAACTTCGCCCGTTTTTAAGACAAGATTAAGCAATTCATCTGCACCTTTCTTTTCTCCCAGGGTGTACAGTGCCTCATAGAAAAAGCCGTTGACTTCACTGTCGGTTTTGCCCAGAACAAACGCATGATAAGCATAAGCCGACATACCCTTTATCCCGAACAGTATCAATGATTTAAGAGAACGGATATCTTCGTGATCTTCCCAAATATTTTTCAAATCATAATCTTCAAATTTTTCGCTGTTTATTCTGCCCTTTTCTGTTTCAATTTCAGTCTTTATTTTTTTAATCGCTACATTGTCAAAATTTACATTTGTGAGTGTAGTGAAAAGACCTTTCATCACAAGTTCGTCCGTATGAGCTGTCGGATTGCCGGATTTTGCTGCTCTTGCAAGTCCTATAAGCGCACCTACAAGCTCGTCCTGATAATTTGCGGTATCGGATTTCTTTCCACAGACTCCCGCTTTACCCTCACAGGCTATATTGTGGGCAGTTTGCTGACACTGAAAACAAAACATATCCTTCATTTGCTTCCTCCAAACTTATTATTCCATTTTGTTGATAAAATTACAATTCTGCTTCAATCGCCTCTACGGGACAACTGTCAGCTGCCTCCCGGATTAAGTCCCCTTGCACTTGTGGAATATCATCCTTTGCGGCAGCAACGCCTGCGTCTGTCATGACAAATACCTCGGGACAAATATTAACGCACAATCCGCATCCGATACAATTTTCGTTTACTTTAACATGCATAAATACACCTCCGCTAAATTAAACTGATTTTTCCTCATCAATTTTATTATTATCCTAATTATTGCTCTTAAACTTTCCAATGCTTTGAAAATATTTTCCATTTATTATACAGCTAAAAAGAGCCTTCAAACGCTTTTTGAGATATTTTTATTCATGATGTTCGATAAGCTGATTTTTGATATTCCACAGCTTTTGCGACAGGTCAACATAGTAATTATGCGGATTTTCAAATCGCTTCACCTCGTCCCACAGCAATTCGAGCTGCTGTGCGCAATATTCCCTTATTTGGCTGATGTCAGGCAATTTATAGACCAATCTGCCGTTTATAAAAACAGGCACCTGCAATTCGTGTGCAGTGAAATTTGTTAGAGTTTTGGTTTTCCATGCGGCGTTGGGGTCGAATATCGTGAGCGGCTTGCCCTCGTCGATTGTTTCATCATAAACGCAAAGCTGGTCTGCCAATGCCTTGCCGCTGTCATTGTCAAAAAAACGGTAAATTTTCTTGAAATGCGGCGTAGTAATTTTAGTTGTATTTTCGCTGATTTTGATTTTCGGTATGATTTCGCCCTGCTCGCTTTCAACAGCAACCAGCTTGTAAACCCCGCCGAACACAGGTGAGCTTTTTGATGTGATAATGCATTCACCTACGCCAAACATGTCCACCTTAGCGCCCTGAAGCATAAGGTCGCGTATCAGATATTCGTCCAGTGAGTTCGAGGCAACAATTTTGCAATCGGGTAATCCCGCATCATCCAACATTTGCCGCGCTTTTTTGGAGAGATAGGATATATCACCCGAATCCAGCCGAATGGCGAAACTCCTTATTCCTTTAGGAATTAATTCCTCTTTGAATACCTTAATCGCATTTGGGACACCGCTTTTGAGAGTGTTATAGGTATCTACCAGCAGTGTGGCATTGTTCGGATACATCCGGCAATAGCATTTGAAGGCTTCATATTCGCTGTCAAACATCTGTATCCAGGCATGCGCCATAGTACCGCCCGAGGGCACACCGTAAAGTTCGTCGGCTATCGTGCATGCTGTGCCGCCGCAGCCGCCTATATATGCCGCCCTCGCGCCTATTATCGCACCGTCAGCTCCCTGAGCCCGCCGCGAGCCGAATTCCATTACGGTCCGTCCGTCGGACGCACGGACAATGCGGTTTGCTTTGGTCGCAATAAGCGATTGGTGATTGATTGCGAGAAGAAGATATGTTTCAATTAATTGAGCGTCGATAGCCGACGCCTTGACTGTAATGAGCGGTTCGTTAGGAAAAACGGGCGTACCCTCAGGGATAGCATAAATATCCCCCTTAAATGAAAAATCCGAAAGATATGACAGAAAACCCTCATCGAAAATTTCCTTGGAGCGCAGAAAGTCTATATCGTCTGCACTGAAATGAAGATTTTTGATATAATCCACCACCTGTTCCAAACCTGCGGCAATCGCAAAACCGCCATTGTCGGGAACCTTGCGGAAAAACAAATCAAAATAAACCGTGCGCTTGTACATGCCGTTTTTAAAATAGCCGTTTGACATGGTAAGCTCGTAAAAATCACAAAGCATGCTTAAATTTCGTTCGGTCATAATTATCACACCGCCTTATATAAACAATGTTGATTATTGTATGCAGCTTTTGAGGCCTATCTGTTTATCACGTTGATATGAAGTCCCTGCATTATGTCAAGTGCAGCATTGTGCAGTTTTTCATCGTTGCTTGCCGTGCATGACGCGTCTACGATGACCGGCACTTCGGGCAGGGCAGTTTTGGCTATTACAGCGTTGGATATAACGCAGATATTTGAAACAACGCCCACCAGTTCTATGCTTTCGTAATGCTTGCTGCGCAGGTAATCCATCAGTTCATCTGAGCCGAAGGCTGATTTATATATACATTTGTCGGCAGCAGTCACAGCGGCGGCAACTTTTCCATAAAGCATGTGCCCCTCTGTTCCTTCAATACAGTGAGCAACCGGCAGATTTCTTCCCTCCCGTGTCTGCATGTAATTTTCATAATGCGTGTCGAATGTAAATATTATTTCTCCGCCGGAGGCGCGGTATTCGGATATTTTTTGCGCGATTTTATCTTCAAGCATAGCGGCTTTGTCAAAACCAAGCTTTCCCTTAACAAAATCTACCTGGTAATCTACAACAATAAGACATTTCATAAACGAATCCTCACTTTAACTATTCAGCGTATCCATATTATTTCCAAAAAGTCAGTACATATATTTTTTCCAAGGATAACGCTCTGAGTTTGTAAATTAAACATTATACGAATGTAAAATTAAAAAAATATTTTTTTGAGGTTGAATCCGCACTGATAATGTGCTATAATATCAAAGCTTATCAAGGAAACAGGTGAGAATCCTGTACGAGCACGTCGCCGTGAATTGCACATAAAGTTATTGCTCTTAACCGAAGCCGCATTCGGGGATACGCCATTGGAAAAATCCGAGAAGGTGGGCAATAATGCATTAAGTCGAAATAATTGAAAAGCAAAAATCTCATTACACTGACTGCGAGTGCCGGTCAAGAGATAATAATTTTTTAAGGAGAATGCAATTTATGCAAATGACACGAATTAAAAAATCGTTGTCGCTCTTCCTTTGTACTGTGCTTATTGCGGCTATGGCACTGGTTACAACCGGTTGTAACGGCAACAAAAACGTTTCCGATGATACATCGAACGTATCAAGCGAAGTACAAGTTTCATCATCTGAGTCTGATGACGTTACTGTGCTGGGCGAGGGTAAAACCGAGTTTTTCTTCAACGTCACTGATAAAGACGGCCTGGAAACAAAGTTTGAGATTCACACCGATAAAACTACAGTTGGCGAGGCACTGCTTGAGCTTGAACTGATTGCAGGCGAAGAAAGCTCCTACGGCCTTTATGTAAAAACAGTAAACGGAGTTACTGTTGATTATGATAAGGACGGCAAATATTGGGCGTTCTATATTAATGGGGAATACGCTTCAACAGGCGTAGACTCTACTCCCGTCAAGAGCGGCGAAACTTACACCTTTAAGGTCGAGTAATCGTGAAGCCTAATGTTAAAGAAATTGCAGTTTTCGGTATGCTGGGCGCACTTATGTATGCCTCCAAGCTGGTGCTTGAAATTCTGCCGAATGTTCATCTGCTGGGTGTATTCACTGTTGCGATTACCCTCGTTTACAGAAAAAAAGCTCTATATCCGATTTATATATATGTTTTTTTAAACGGTTTTTTTTCGGGTTTTGCGACCTGGTGGATTCCGTATCTGTATATATGGACAATCCTGTGGGGAGCGGTGATGCTGCTGCCGCAGGATATGCCGAAAAAAATTCAGCCTTTGGTTTATATGGCGGTATGTGCCGCACACGGATTTTTGTTCGGCACATTGTATGCTCCGGCGCAGGCACTGCTTTTCGGGCTGGATTTCAAAGGCATGATAGCGTGGATTATCGCAGGCTTGCCATGGGACATCGTTCACGGATTCAGCAATTTCTTCTGCGGAATACTTATTATTCCGATAGCCTCTGCTATACGGATTGCCGAAAAAAGCACCCGATAAATTGCAATTTGTACATTATACAAAATACAACCAAAAACCTCCTGTTGTCAGAAATAAATAAACCGACAACAGGAGGTTTTTTATTTGTATGTATCAATGTCAAAAAGCTGCGAATAAAAAATCTGTTGATGAAAATTTACACATAAATAAAATTTATGTGTAAATAGTACAAAACCGCCCTCTGCGGTAAGGACGGCTTTGCAATTTGTGGATGGGGAACGATATAAAAAGACATAATCAAATTTACGGTTGAAGAAATTGCGGAATCAAATTGCAGCATACCATATGTCCGCGTCATTAAGAATATGCGACAAAAATTAACAAATTTGTCAATTAGCGGTATCCCTTCAACGGTTAAAATTATATTACAAAAAAATGAAAATGTCAAGAGTTTTTTAATATTTAATTACAATTTTTTATTATTTTATTTAGATTTATTTCAAATATGATAATATATTTACAAATTTAAAATAATGATAACCTTTAAGGATACGCTGATTACACAATCATTCTGATTGGTTAGGCGAAGCCATTGATTCTGATATTTCGGATTGTAATTCCATGCATATACTTGACCGACTTTTTTTCTGATTTTTTGGAATTATTTATTAAAATAATCTTGATTTTTTGATTTTTTTAATATATTATATTAAATATAATTGTTTTTATTCAGTTGTTTTTGTGAGTAACTCGTATTACAAAATGCTTATAAAAAATCCTTAAAGGCATTATTATTTTCCAAAAGGGAGAGTTTGACTTGATAAAAAAATTTTTAAAATCGTACGCACTTTGGATTGTCATTGTTATTATTGCTTTTGTCGGATTAGTATTGCTTATAAACAATATGAGTACAGAACAATACATCATAGGCGATGTAGTTGAAATAAATTCCGGAGCAGCAAGGGTGGATAACTTTGACAAGAAAGACGGAGCTTATACTGCTGATTCCGAAAAGCTTTTTATAAGATTTGAACCGGACAGTTGTGAATTCTTTGACGAAAACGGCAAGTCTTGCGAAGCTACTGATATTGAGGTCGGTTCGAGAGTGAAGATGACTACACGCAGCGGACTCAAAACCGATAAGTACGGCTACACCACAGTTTATATTGATAAGGTGGAGGTCCTGATGAACGCTCGTGACAATGTAATATACCAAAGTCAACAGGAAGAAAACGAAAATTAATTTATGGTGATATTTCACAGCAGATGTATATTTGATACAAAACTATACATCTGCTGTTTTTAAGGAAACGCTGAATAAGTCGATTCACACGCCGCTCAGTGGCGGATTTTCGCGGCGTGGAATCGACGGCTATGCCTTTATTCAGCGTATCCTTAATTATACTTGCATTTACCAATGGCATGTGGTACAATGGGTAAGTAAAAAATAATTTCCCGGGGGAACATTAATAATGTCAGAAAGAAAAACTGTATATATAGCAATGTCTGCCGATATTATTCACAGCGGTCACATAAATGTAATCAACGAAGGCGCAAAGCTTGGCGATGTCATAATCGGTGTACTGACTGACGAGGCAATCGCAGCATACAAACGCCTTCCGCTGCTTGATTACGAAACACGCGTTAATATTTTTAACAACATAAAGGGTGTTGTGCAAGTTGTAAAGCAGGACACACTTTCTTATGCGAAAAACATACGGGATTTAAAGCCCGATTATGTCGTTCACGGTGACGACTGGAAAAGCGGCATTCAGTCAAATATCCGCCGCGAGGTCATCGAACTGCTGAGTGAATACGGCGGTCAGCTCGTAGAGGTGCCCTATACCCGCGGTGTAAGCGCGACAGATCTGGAGGAAAGCCTGCGCTCGGTACACAACACTCCGGATGTGCGCCGTGCAAAGCTTCGCCGTCTGCTAAAGTTCAAACCATGGCTGCGAGTTATGGAAACCTCAAACGGTCTTTCGGGTCTTATAGTGGAAAAAACTAAAATTGAAAATCCCGAAACCGCCACTGTCAAGGAATTCGACGCTATGTGGGTCAGCAGTCTTTGTGATTCAACTTTCAAGGGCAAGCCTGATATTGAGCTTGTGGACCTGACCAGCCGCATCAACACTATTAACGAGATTATGGAGGTCACCTCCAAGCCGATAATTCTTGACGGAGACACAGGCGGAAAACCTGAACATTTCTCTTTTAACGTGCGTACTCTTGAGCGTCTGGGCGTTTCGGCGGTCATCATTGAGGACAAGACGGGACTTAAACAGAATTCTCTCTTTGGCACGGACGCTAAACAGATTCTGGACGACCCTCACGAATTTGCCGCAAAAATACATGCCGGCAAGCAGGCTCAGCAGACCCGCGATTTCATGATATTCGCCCGTCTTGAAAGCCTTATTGCGGGCGCAGGAATTGACGACGCTATGGAACGCGCAAAAATTTATATCGAGGAAGGCGGAGCTGACGGAATTATGATTCACAGCCGCGAAAAAGACGGAAGTGAAATTTTTGAGTTTCTGCGCAGATTCCGTGAATACTCACCCGATGTGCCAGTGGTACTCGTTCCGACCTCATACAATCAATTCACTGAAGAAGAATTATATGCTGCGGGCGCTAACATAATTATTTACGCAAATCACCTGCTCCGCAGTGCATATCCCGCTATGGTCAATACCGCAAAGAAGATTCTCCAATATTCGCGCAGTAAAGAAGTCGATGAGGACTGCATGCCGATCAAAGAGGTTCTCACGCTGATTCCGAGCAAAAGCTAGAGAATCGTAAAAAAATAAAAAAGAGTTCTGATGTATTTTCGGAGCTCTTTTTTTACAAATATAATTTTCACAAATATGATTGATAAAGGGAGCCGTATTTATGATAAATACAAAGGATTTTTACGATTATTTAGTAAAAAATGACATGAATTTTTTCACAGGAGTGCCCGATTCCCTGCTGGCAAACATTTGCGCATGCATCAAGGAAAATTCCCCCGAAAAAAATAACATTATTGCCGCCAACGAAGGAAACGCTGTGGGAATTGCCTGCGGATACCACATTGCAACAGGAAATTACGGTGTAGTTTATATGCAAAACAGCGGCGAGGGCAATGCGGTAAATCCTCTGCTTTCCATAGCTGATGAAGACGTTTATTCGATACCCATGCTGCTCATGATAGGCTGGCGCGGCGAACCCGGTACTAAAGATGAGCCTCAGCACAAAAAACAGGGCAAGGTTACTTTCGCGTTGCTTGATGCAATGGGTATCGAATACGAAATATTAAGCGATGACTATATACCGCAGATTGACGCTGCGAAAAAGTACATGCAAACTCACAACAAACCATACGCAATTATCGTGCGTAAGGGAATGTTCAGCGAATACAGGGTTCAAAAAGAAACAAATGATTATCCTCTCACCCGTGAACAGGCGTTGGAATGTATACTCGACAAAATCGGTGAAAACGACTTCATCGTATCAACCACAGGTAAGACATCACGAGAAATTTTTGAAATTCGAGAAGCGCGCGGCCAGAGCCATTCGGGAGATTTTCTCACGGTCGGCGGAATGGGTCACACCTCTTCTATTGCGCTTGGAATGTCACTCGGCACGGACAAAAATGTATACTGCATAGACGGCGACGGCTCATTTATTATGCATATGGGCTCATTTGCCATCACAGCGGACAAGGCCGGAGCAAATTTCAAGTATATCCTCAACAACAACGGCGCACACGAATCTGTCGGAGGACAGCCAACCGTCGGACTTAAAATAGATGTTCCCGCAATTCTCAAGGCCGTCGGATTTCGCCATGTGCATACCGCTGAAACCGCAGAAGAAATATCAGCGGGGATGGATTTATTGGCAAATGAAAATCTCTCCGCCCTGATTATCAACACACATCAAGGCTCCAGAGAAAATCTCGGAAGACCGACAATATCTCCACAGGAAAACAAAAAAAATATGATGAAAAAATTCGGTTCAAAATAACATTTTGTGAAAAATAATTATTAGAAAATTGAGGAATAATAAAATGAAAGCGGTTATTTTTAACTCGGGGCTTGGCAAAAGAATGGGTTCTTTGACTGAGCACAATCACAAATCCATGGTTAAGCTGCAAAACGGCGAAACTATATTTGAGCGTCAGCTCAGACTGCTGCATGAGTGCGGGATAAATCAATTTATAGTGACAGTCGGACCATTCAAAGAGCAGCTTATTGAGGCCAGCAAAGCAAAACACCTGAGCGATTGTGAATTTATCTTCGTCGAAAATCCGATTTACGACAAAACAAATTATATATATTCTATGTATCTTGCACGCGATTATATTGATGATGACGTGCTTATGCTTCACGGCGATTTGGTTTTTAATAAGAAACTCGCGCGCGATATTATCGACAGTGAATATCCATCTCTCGGCTGCGTAAATAAGTCAAAAGCCCTTCCCGAAAAGGACTTTAAAGCTAGAATTATTGACGAATGTGTGCACGAGGTTTCAATAAATATTTTCGATGAAAATTGTTTCGCTTTTCAACCGTTTTATAAACTGACCAAAGCTGATGTGTCCGCTTGGCTGGCTCAGGTGGTAAAGTTTATTGAAGCGGGGCAGGATCAATGCTATGCCGAAAATGCTATGAATGAAATTTTCGGCAAGCTGTCGGTCAAGGCTTTCGGCTACGAGAATTATTATGTTGACGAGGTGGACAACGCTGAAGATTTGGCGCGGGTTTCCGCAGACATCAGACGCTTTGACTTTGCCGAACAGGAATGCTATGACTCTGTTTCGGTGGTGAAAAATATTCTCTCTCAATACCGCATAAAAAATCCCATGCTCATCTGCGGCATTCCCGTCGAAACAATAAGGCCGCAGCTTGATTTTGATTTTGTTCTCTTTGACAAAGTTCGCCCAAACCCTCTCTATGAGGACGTTTGCAAAGCTGTCGAGGTGTTTAGAAACAACGGCTGCGACGGCATAATTTCGATAGGCGGAGGCAGCGCAATTGACACTGCAAAATGCGTCAAGCTGTATTCAGCTATGACGGACAACTCTCTCCCCTACATTGAGCAGGAATTCAAATTCAGTCCCATAAAACACATTGCAATTCCCACGACAGCCGGAACCGGAAGTGAATCCACCCGTTTTGCGGTAATGTATTACAACGGCGAAAAGCAGTCGGTAACCCACGATTCAATACTGCCGGACGTGGCAATTTTAGACAGTTCACTGCTTAAATCGCTGCCGGAATATCAAAAAAAGTCTACGCTTCTTGATGCGCTCTGTCAGGGAATTGAATCAATGTGGTCAGTAAATTCCGATGAAATCAGCAAAAGTTATGCCGAAAAGTCAGTGAAAATTATTCTCGCAAATTATCGCGGCTATCTCGAGGGAAATCAGAATTGTGCGTGCCAAATAATGCTCGCCTCCAATCTCGCAGGTCGCGCGATAAATATTACACAGACCACTGCCGCGCATGCAATGAGCTATAAAATCACATCAATTTTCGGTATTTCACACGGTCACGCAGTCGCTCTTTGCCTTCCTGAAATCTGGAGGTACATGGCAAAAAATACAGACAAATGCATAGATAAGCGCGGCGCTGAGTATCTCAACGATACATTAGAAGTGCTTTCTTCGCTTTTCGGCGGCGTAAATTCAATTGACGGCGCAGATATATTCGAACGGCTTTTTGACGAATTGAACATGCCGAACCCCACCTGCTGCGATTATAATACATTGGAAACGCTTGCGAAGTCTGTTAATCCGGTGCGATTGAGCAACAATCCTGTTAAACCGGAATACGATGTTCTTCTTGAGATGTACACAGAAATTTTAAAATAAATCAAAATTTATTTTTGGAGGAAAATTTTTGAATCTGAGAAAAATATTACAATCCGACAAAGAAAAATATATAGAAATGGCAACCGAGTTTTACAATTCCGAGGCCGTTGATCACGCTGTAGACACACCAAACTTTGAAAAGGCTTTCGATGAAATGATGCGTTCCGACACATACGTCGAATGCTGGTTTATCGAGGAAAACGCTAAGATTGCGGGATATATCATGCTGCTCAAGACCTACTCTCAGGAGGCCGGCGGCATCTGCATATGGTTCGACGAGGTTTGGGTTGAACCTGAATTTCGCGGCAGGGGTATCGGAGGTAACGCCTTAAAGCAGATGATGAGTATTTACTCTGACGCGGCGCGTTTCCGACTGGAATACTCCGAAGAAAATCCGCGCGCCGCCCAGCTTTACCGCCGACTTGGGTTTGACGACTTGGTTTATCGTCAGATGTGCATTGATAAACATTAGAAAAAATTCTCAAAATAGAGGTTCATATCCATGGGAAATCAATTTTCACGAACTGAGCTGCTTTTGGGTGGAGATGCTATGGCAAAGCTGGCAGCCGCAAGAGTTGCAGTATTCGGCGTCGGAGGTGTCGGCGGATATGCCGTGGAGGCACTCGCCCGCAGCGGAATCGGCGCAATCGACCTGATAGACAGCGACACAGTCTGCTTAAGCAACATAAACCGACAAATTATTGCTACCCGTAAGACTATAGGACAATACAAGGTTGACGCTGCTGAGGAACGTATTCTTGACATAAATCCTGATGCAGTTGTTCGCAAGCACCGAATTTTTTACACCCCGGAAACCGCCGGGCAATTTGATTTCAGGCGGTACGACTATGTAATTGACGCTATCGACACAGTGAGCGGAAAAATTCAGCTCGTTATGCAGGCGGAGGCCGCCGGAACACCTATTATCAGCTCAATGGGCGCGGGCAACAAGCTCGATCCAACTGCGTTCAGGGTGGCTGATATTTATAAAACATCAGTCTGTCCTCTTGCCAGGGTGATGCGCCGCGAACTGAACAAGCGCGGCATAAAAAAGCTCAAGGTGGTGTATTCTACCGAGCCGCCTGTAACACCGGACATCACCGAAGAAACGGCGAATGAACTGGCGGGTACAGGCAGGCGAAGCATTCCAGGCAGCACGGCATTTGTGCCGTCGGTTGTAGGACTGATTATAGCAGGTGAGGTTATCAAGGATCTTACCGATACAAAATAGCTGCAATCATACAAAAAGGTGACCCTCGCGAGTGTCACCTTTTTTGTATAATCGCAGCTTAAAGATGCGGTCATCGTTCGCACACGCCAAAATCTGCGACTGAATATCACAGTAGAATCCTACTTAATCGGAATCGCCCTTGACCTTGCGAACCTTGACTTTAACCTTTTGCACGCGTCGTTTATACTCGCTAAGAAGTCCCAGAGCGTCCAAATCCTCAATCATATCATCATCAGTGTAATCCTTTGGAACATCCCTTTGTATGGGTTCTTCTGCGGTTTTATCGGGGACTGCGGGTTCGACATGCGGTGTATCAATAATCTCCGGTTCGGTGAATACAGGTGGTTGCTCAACAGGTTGGGCTGAAGCAGGTTCAATTGTCGAGTGACACTTTTCGGGATAACTAAGCACAGGCTCCATATCAGGCTCAGAGCTTTGAGGCATAGCTATAGGTGGCTCGGGCTGCGAAATCTGTTCAGGCTGGGTATCAACCGGCATACTAAAGAATATCGGAGGTTCGGCAGCTTCGTCATCAAAGCTTTCTGTCAGGTCGCGCGGAGCAGGCATTGGTTCAGGTTCGGGTTCAGGCTCCGGAATAGGCAGAGGGATGGGAGCAGGCTCAGGCGCAGGTGAAGGTGGAGTAATCGGACTGTAATTGAACACAGATTCGGTCGACTGCGGCGCGCCAGGCTCCCTGTTCCTGGTGGGCAGAGTGATCTTTCCCAAGCGATAGAGATACAGCAGGGTGGCCATAGCAATTAATGCTATCAGCAGAAGTACGGTCAGAACTATGAAAAATACCGCCCAGCCGTTGAAATAATATCCTATGATAGTTATTGTCTGTATACCGTTGTCCAGACCGACGCAAATAGCGTCAGATTTATTTTGAATTTTTCGTGACGTTGATTGACCGTTTGATGACGCGATAACTTTAGTCATAATATTATTTTTGTGTAAATAGGTGTATGTGTATACTTTTACATTTGTCAGCGTAATCAACGATGTGATGTCAAAGCTGTCAATCAATGTCGTATCGGGATGCAGGGTGTAAAATCCCCAGTCACTGTCATATCCCAAGGCGCGCGCTCCTACACCGCCGAACAGCACGGCTTCGGCTGCTGTTATTTGCTTTGAGCTGCCTCCGATGCATATCACAACAGTCGGCAAAGTGTCATTTCTGACAGAAATCTGGGTATTTCCCGCACCCTTGACCTTGTAATATTCCGATAAATTATCCAGCACGGTGGGGGCTGTGCCATCCTCCATTACAATCAATACTTCGCGTATGAATTTGTCTTTGCCGATTTGGGTCAGGTTGTATTCGACAGATTCCACGACTGCGGTATTTCTTAAAATAGTTTTGAATTTAATGGAAGTGAAGCTTCCTTTGCAAACTCGCTTGCTGCCGTCCAACGTAGTTTCAACAGTTTTTTCCTGAGTTCCGTCGTCAAGGTTTATCTGATAAGGTTCGTTTATCTCGGAACTGATTTCGTATGTCACAGCTACAGCACTTTCACCGCCGAAATAGGAAAAATCAAGTGATTCACTCAACACACTGCTTTCCGCAAGCGGCTGTGAAAGATCCTTTGCGTTTTCCAGCGAGCATTCGCATTTTCTGCTTGTCAGCTTTTCCATATAATTCTGCAGTTTAGCGGCACTGCCGGCAGTGAATTTTACGGTGTAAATTATGCTTTCGGAGCGGGTGCGCTTGGTCCACTGTCCGCTGTCCGGAATGGTGTCGTTTAGGTAATTATCGATCAGCGTAATCTGAGACTTATCCACGGATTTCGGCACGATGATAAGCATGGTGCGTTCAATGTCACCCGAGCTTTTCAGCGCGGTTGATATGGAAATATTGGAAACTACCGAGCTGCCGCCCGATTTAATATCAACCTTGCCGCCCTTACAGGTATACTGTTCACCGTCAAGATTCACCTTGACCTCAGTCTGATTCCAAAATTTGTCCGCAGAGTAGTTTCTGACATAACCTCCGGTCGTGTCTTTTAAGCCGTTATCCACAACCAGCTTGTCAAACCATGTGAAAAGCTCGCGGCTTTCAAAATTTTCGCTGTAAGTCACACCGCGGGTAAATACACCTGATGAATATGTGAATTTGACTTCCGGGGCTTTGCTGAGAATATCCTTGAGTTTGTCGATGTAGTCCTGCTTTGATTCAAAAGCGAGTGTGAATTTATATACCGCTTCGCCGTCCTCAACATCGTATTGATAGGTGAGGTGTTTTGGAATTACTGCATCGATCTGCTCGTTCAACGCTTTGGTTCCTCCGGGAAGCTGTGTGAGCAGTTCATCCATATCAAAGGTAACCGACATCACACGTTTACCGCTGAATTTTTCACCGTCAAGGCTTATTTCGGTGGACATATCGGCGCATCCCGTAAGCATCATAACTGCAGACAGAAAAAAAGTAAAAAATAAGATTTTCATTATAGTGACTCGCTTGACCATGGTTAAATTGAAACTCCTTTCTGATATGACAAATATATTAATAAAATTTATACATACATAAATTATACATAAATTATAATTCAATTAACACAAAAAATCAATTGTTTTTATCATTGTCAGTCAATAATTGTAAAAAAATATAAAATCAGCCCCGCATATGACTATTAAAAGCCATATGTGAGGCTGATTTATCAATTGCATAATTCACATTTTTCATCACCGCATTCCATCCGGCTGTAAAACATCATTATAAATCCGATGAATGTCAACAGGCTGCTGACCCAAATCGCGCTTATGCCGAATTTTTTTACACACATATTTCCTAATATCGCGCCTATCATAAAGGCGAATATCGTACCGTAATAGAGGAAAATCTTTTTTCTGTCCTCAGGCTTTCGGCTGCGGTAATATTCAACGGCGGCCTGTGTGCCTGTGCGAAGGTTGCCTATGCACATAGTGGTGGCGATCTGGCAGCCGTGTATTTTGCGGAAGCTCTGCACCTGTATGCCACACGCAAACGAAATCAGGCTGTTTGCAATGAGGTTGAAATCAAGCGGGATAAATCCGACAACAAACAGCATAAGGCATTCCACGATTATGGTGAGCTGACGCCAATGAATAGAATTTCTGTTTTTGAAGCAATTTTTAATTATCTCAGAAAAAACTATGCCCGAAGCAAAGGCCAGAATGGGAACCAGATAACGAGGAATCATTGAAAACTGCCCCTCAGACACGCTTATTCCCAGCAGAATTACGTTGCCCGTCTGCGCGTTGGCAAATACTTCCCCGCGCAATATGTATGTGTAAGCGTCCATGAATCCGCCGGAAAGGGCCAGAATAGTGCCCAATCGCCCCGAGTCAGAGACTTGTCCTTTGATTTTTAATTTGTTCATATGCAATGCTCTCCAAAATTCTACGACGCCGTGTTATATTGATACCTGATAGCGTAATAAATTGCTTTCTGCACGATTTTGTCAGTGAACTGTGTGCCGATGTCTCCCTGATTTGGTGTGATAGTCTGCTGTTCAATAATGGCATTGATTACCTTATTGGCGCGTGAAGGATTTATGCCTGCATAATCCGTGAGAACAATCGAGGAGTACATCCCGTTTTCTATGGTTACTTCCACATCCGCCGACATATGCCCCGACTGATAGGATCCCGTGTATATATCGTCGCTGAGCGAGCTTATATCGATGTCTTCCACAACAATCTCCTGCTCGACCAGATTCTCATTCATTCTGTAGATTGCGTTGGGAATAATCAGGGCAGCGGCTATTATTGACACTGCGACAATAGAGATGATTATTGTAAGTTTTCTTTTATTCATTTTGATTAACCTCGCTATCTTAGCTGTCTTAAAAATAGTTTAGATAATTATAGCACATGCATTGCTAATAAACAAATGAAAATGCAATATTTTAGAAAAAATTTTAGCTCCCACCACCGTGAAGGCTTGGGAGCTAAAATTTTAAGAGGGATTGGATTGCCAACATCGGTTTTGGAAAAATTGCTGCCGGGATTGTAAACAGCATTTTAACCGGTGAAGCAATAATGAAAAAAAGAAAATAAAAAGAAAATAAAAAAGGAGATGACGTGTTGAATATATATCAATGCCGTGCGCATGTAAAAGCACATCAGCAGAAACAGACATGCGGTTAGTGGTGATGTTTTTATTTTTGCAGACTTTCCTGTAAAAATTATTGTTTTAAATGTTTTAAACTACCGCACAAGGGAAAACGTAATATTATTTAGTCCTCGATAACTTTATAGAGCTTGTACTTTACAAGAATTTCTTCGTCCTTGATGTTTTCGCAGAGAAGAGTTGCATTGGAGATGATGCCGCCCTCGATGAGCTTGTTAAGGCCTACGAGCTGGCAAAGCTTGCTCTTGAGGTTGAGCTTGTCGCCTTCCTCTGTTACCAAATAAATATTACCCTGGCATTTGTCAATAATTGTAAGGAATTCATTGACATCAACATTGCTAAGTGACCATACTGTACTCATAATAAAATCATCCTTTCAAAATACTTGATTGCTGAATTTTAAAAGCGGATTACAGGCAGTCTGTAGGGCTTGCAATTCATATCATTAAATCGCCCTTCGCAATCACCACTGTTATTATAACACATTTCTCGTCAATGTCAACAACTTTTTACTCGAAATTTGTGACTTCAAACAAATCGAAGCACGGCTTGATAGAATATAATCTCTAAATTATGTCAATATTGCACTACGTTTTTCAACTTTCCCTCTTAAAGAAGCAAAAAAATCGTCTTTTATGTTGTACCTATTTTCCAAAAAAAGGAAGATAGAGCGACTCAGTTTGTGCAATAGCGCATTTTTTAAAAAGCAGATTTCTACATCATGATTTATAAAAAAATGCAAATTATTCAAGATTTAATCAATGAACTCTTGAATAGAAACAAAATTTGTGATATTCTTTAAACAAGCATTAAAAGCGGTTGCCGACTGACATTCAACACGCATCACACTTTTAATAATATTATAATATAAAAAATTAAAATAGTACATACTTTTTTTGTATTTCGTTAGTAATTTTTTATGTTATCTTTTGTAAGTTGATATTTTGAGTGAATTTTGTACTCTGTTGATGAAATCAGCGCGCAGATTGAAAATATATGCTTAATTTTATCATGATACTTTTATTAAGAATTAAATTATTGAAAGGACAGAATGATATGAAAAAGATAAAAAATTTTTTGAAAATCAATCTGAGCTATATGGCGTGCTTCTTTATAAGCGTCATTATATTAATAGGTATGGTTATTTATGTGGGGCTGCCTTGGCTGATTGATTTGTACATTGAAAACACCGCCGTGGAAATTTCAGCCTCTACTCACCGTGTCATGATTTCCATGCTGTATTCAATAGGCGTCCCAATTTTTATAATGCTGGTGCTGGCGTGGCTGCTCACCATGAACATCAGCCGCGGCAAGTCGTTCGTAGCAAAAAATGTCACCTATCTGAGAGCGATAAGTGTATGCAGCGTGATAATAGCGATAATGGTTCAGTTTTTTTCAACATTTCTCTCATCATTTTTCCCGCTTATTATTACAGTGATATTCCTGCTGCTTGCTTTGCTGACTGCTGTATTTGCAAATCTTTTCCAGACTGCCATAAAATATAAAGAAGAAAACGACCTGACAGTCTAAGTAAGGAGGACACCAATTTGCCGATCATTGTTAATCTGGATGTAGTTATGGCAAAAAGAAAAATCGGAGCCTCAGAGCTGGCTTCGCGCGTCGGCATAACTCTGTCCAATCTTTCTATATTAAAAAACAACAGGGCAAAAGCAATCCGATTTTCTACGCTGCTTGCCATATGCAAGGAGCTTGACTGCCAGCCCGGAGACATTTTGGAATATGTCCCCGGTGAAGAAGATGACGAAATCGATGACGACTGACCTGTAAAAACGAAAATTTGAGGAGAATGAAATCATGATATTTTCACCTTATCACATTATCATAGCAATCGGTTGTTTTGCATGCGCGGCGCTTATGTTTACCAAACTGCGCAAGGCAACTCCCGTGAGTATTCCGGTCGGAATACTTGCCGCTTTGGGCGGAATTTACATATTGTGCCGCGAATTTATAAAGGGCTTTGCCGACAGTGAGATCACTTCATGGGCAGCGCGAGGTGTGCTGGTGGTATTTCTTGTGTATATGCTGCTGAGCTATAACAACGTACGCGCTGAACAAAAGGCCGAATTTGACGAGCCGCAGGATGGGGGAAAATCAATTGACGGCGAAGAAGCCGACGAGAGTGAAGATGAGAATAACGAATAACGATTGATGCTTGAAAAAATCGGGAGCGTTTCCGGGGCGAAATGCTTCCGATTATTGCTGTTTATTTTTGAGAGGAAGTTTTTTATTTTATGGAGAGTTTTTTAATAGTATTCGGACAGGTGTTTTCGCTTTTCATTATGATAGGCGTAGGCTTTGGCATGTACAAGGTGAAATTCATCAATGACGCAGGCGCGGCTCAGATGACGGATCTGCTGCTCTATGCCGTAACACCGTGTATCGTAATCAAAGCCTTCGACCGCAAGTTTGATCCCAATACAGCTTCCGCAATCGGCGTATTCGCTGTGGCGGGAATCTTTGTGATGCTGCTCGGTGTAATTGTCGCGGCTATGATATTCCGCGGCAAGGACGAGAATGTCCGCGCTGTTCAAAAATTCGGTTTTGTTTTTTCAAACTGCGGATTTATGGGACTACCTCTGACAGAAGCTATCTGCGGAGAGGAGGGGGTTCTCTATGCGTCAATATTTTTGGTGATATTCAATTTGTTTCAGTGGACATATGGCGTTGCTGTGATGTCCGGAGAGAGCCTCTCGGTGAAAAAGGCTATATTTAACCCCTGCGTGCTTGGTCTGGCAGTTGGGATGCCTGTTTTTCTGCTTTCACTGAACATTCCATCGCCCGTGGAGAGCGCGGTTTCAATGCTCGCAGACTTGAATTCACCGCTGGCTATGGTGATAATCGGCACACACCTGGCAAAGACCGACATTATAGGCACACTCAAGGACGTTCGATGCTATGCTGCGGCATTTCTCAGGCTGATAGTTATGCCCGCGCTGGTAATGCTGATTGTGATGAACATACCTTGGCTCAATGACAAACAAATAGTTACACTTGCAGTGCAGTGCGGCGCACCTGTGGCGGCCTCCTGCGCGCTGTTTGCTGCCAAATATAACCGCGACAGTCAGCTCGCAAGCCGAATGGTGGCACTCTCCACGATATTTTCAATGATAACCTTGCCGGTGCTGGTTTCTGTTGTTCAGAATTTTCTATAATTTTTTAAATTTTTTGAAAAAAACTCTTGACTCCCACGTTACGTCATACTGTATACTGATGACACACGGAAAGAGAGGATTGTAAAATGAGAACCGTAAAAGAAGTTAGCAGTCTGACCGGCGTGAGCGTACGCACGCTGCATTACTATGACTCAATTGACCTGCTTAAACCCACGCAGGTCACAGAATCAGGCTATAGGCTGTATGACGATACAGCATTGGAGCGGCTGCAATCAATTTTGCTGTTTCGTGAACTGCAATTTCCTCTGAAAGATATTAAAAAAATCCTGGCAAGTCCGGATTTTGACCGTGCAAAGGCACTTGATCAGCAGATAGAATTGCTTGAGCTGCGAAAGGCGCACATTGAGGATTTAATATCTTTAGCCCGTGAAATACAAACGAATGGAGAGATAATTTTGGATTTTTCAGCTTTTTGCACTACAAAAATTGACGAATACACCGCAAAGGCGAAAGAAATGTGGGGCAGCACTGATGCATATAAGGAATATGAGGAAAAGACTGCCGACAAGAGTAACGGCGAGAAAATTACAACAGGCGAAGGTTTGATGAAGATTCTCGCCGAAATCGGTGAAAACAAGGATTCCGCAGCCGACAGCGAGAGCGTGCAGACCTTGGTCGCAAAGCTTCGCGAATACATCACGCAGAATTATTACAACTGCACTCCCGAGATATTCCGCAGTTTGGGCATCATGTATTGCAGCGGAGATGAATTCACCGAGAATATCGACAAATACTGCGGCAGCGGTACAGCAGAATTTGCCGCAAAGGCCATAGAAATTTATTGCGACAATCTCAAATAAAAAATCGAAAACGCTTTAACCGGATTTGATGTTCGGTTAAAGCGTTTTTGCTACTTGTTTTTATCAGATGTAGTAAGCGGGTGGGTTTCTGAGTCAATATTTATATTTTCCGCGTGGGCAATTTTGTCTATTAAACGAGTATTGGGCAGATAGTAAAAAGTATATCTGCTGCCCACAGCAAGATCATTTGTATCACCGCTGTAACGCAGTATAATGGTTTCGCCGCTAGTACCCTTGATTACAACCTCAGTCTTACCCGGACCCGAAACAACACCGCTGTCGGAAGCCACTGATGATATTGTGCCTGTAACGGCGGTTAGCTCTTTTTCGGTTACATTGATGTCGCACAATGCGGGTATCATATTAAAAATTACGATTGCTGCAAATATTGCGCATACTCCTGAAGTTACCCATGCAAATCTGCGTCTGATTTTGTGATGAATTATCGAGAAAAGAAAGAATATCAATCCAATTGCCAGAAATATCAGCGCAATCGCGGCCAGGTAAAAGGTGTAAACGACAATTTCCCTGAACATCATGCCGAAGCCGAAGCCAAAAAAGACAACTCCGAGCATAGCCGTCACAGAGGCGGCAACTATCGGTTTGACATTAGTGGAACCGATTCGGATTGAGCTGTTGTCACTCAGGGTGTTTCCCTTAGCATCCAAAACCTGAGTTTTTGTGAAGAAAATGAAATATTTGAGGATAAAAACCGATGTAGTAAGCGTAATTAATGAAGCTATCACAATAAGAATAAAGCCGAGAGTGCAGTTTTCCCGAGCGTTAAACGGCATGATTGAATAATACTGTCTGCCAAAGCATGCCACGCCGAGCAAAAATGAAAAGGCAAACGTAACAGCTATAACAGCGATACTTTTGAGTATTTTTTTGCCCATGTATCAATTTCATCCTTTCTACAGCAATACAAAAAATGATGATATTAGAAATTTTTTGCTATACCACTTAATCAATGCTAATATTTGTATAGTCAATTTTGTGATCGCTGTAATAACGTGTAAAAATGAACGTAGACATACATATCTCACATAAAGCGTAAAATAATAACTTTTTAGTAAAAAAAAATTATTATTTTATTAACAAAGAAGATTGCATACATAATCCATTTTATGATTATATTAACATGATATTAATCATTTGTCAACCCCATATTTCTGACAGAATAAAAAGTCCCGCCCGCCGAAGCCGGCAGACGGAACAAAAATCAATTAATTCATGAAAAAATCAAGTCGAACCGTGAACTATTTATCCTCAGGGATGAGCAAACCGTAATCGCCGTCGTGGCGGAGATAAACTACATTTATTTGACCTGACTCAGCATTGCGAAACATGAAAAACTTGTGTCCAAGCATGTTCATCTGAAGAACAGCTTCGTCTACGTCCATAGCATATACAGGGAAAGTTTTGGTACGGACTATCTGGAATTGTGAATCCTCATCGGCTTCATCATCGGCATCACCGCCAAATGGAATAAACGCCTCCATGGGATTAGGAGATTTTACGCGCTTTGCGAGCTTTTTCTTGTTGCGGCGGATTTGTGCGGAGAGGCTGTCAACAACGAGATCAAGTGCTTCCTCCAAATCCAGCCCGGATTTTTCGGCGCGATAGATGTAACCGTCGCTGTGAATAGTAACTTCAATTGTGTATCTGTTTCTTTCCATGGTAACAGTAACGGCCGCATCAGCGTTTTCATCGAAAAATTTATCAAATTTTGCAAATTTCTTATCAACTTTTTCTTTGAAAGAATCTCTCAAATTAATCTTTCTGCCTGTGATTGTCAATTTCATAAAAACAATGGCTCCTTTCCAAATATCAGGAATATTGAGGGCGGAATTAAGGAAACGCTGAATAATACTAATTTTCAATAAAAGTACGACAAAAAATCTTCGCAAAAAACCATATACGCAAGTTTTTTGCTCGATTTTTTTGTACTTTTTTAATTGAATATTAGTATAAGTAGATTTACACGCCGCTCAGTGACAGATTTTCGCGGCGTGGAATCGACAGCTTCGCCTTTATTCATCGTATCCTTAAGGAGATTTCCTTACCTCGCATATATTATAACATATTAGCTAAAAATAGTCTACAGTATTTTTGAAATTTTTCCGATATTTCATAATTTTTTCAATATTTTTATCGGCATTCTTATTCGTATATAGGGGATTATTAACAAAAAAACAACACCCATATCAAGTATATAATACAGGTGTTGCTTTTTATTTATGCCGCCGCATCGGCAGAAACAGTGCCGCCGGCGGTATCGCTTGTTCCCTCATCGAATGCAACTTCGAGAATAATTTCGTTGTCAATTATTTTTATGTCTTTAAAGCTGATGTTGTGGATGAAATCGCTGATGAGCTTAGCCGCCCAGTCCTTAAATGTGTCGGAAATTCCGCCTATGAATTTCTGCCACCACTTGCTCCATGAGAAGCTTCCATCATCATTTGAATTGCCATCTTCGTTTCCGGATTCAATATCTGACGGCTTAAGCCCGAGCGCGTTTAATGTCATATCCGAAAGCTTATCGTTAAATGTAGTTGTATCGTAATAGATAAAACCGTTATGAACAGAAATATCCGTCACGGCGATATTATCACCTACATATTCCATAAGCAGATTCGTCGGCAGTTCAAGCTTGCCGATACTCGCGCTGCTGAAGCCGACCACTATGTATGGGTCGTCATAGTTAATATCCGCTACCGCTCTTATTGGCCATGTTATACCCTTATACACCGCGCGGCAGTAAATAGTGGCTTTATCATTATTTATTACAACGAACAAATCTTTCACTCTTATACCGTTTTTCTCGAGTGTCTCAGAGGATTTTTCTACAAGGGTTTTCAGACAAAGATTTACTTCATCTGATGTAAATGTGATTTTTTTATCCTTAATCATTTCTATCGCAGAATCCTTGATTAAGGTGGACATATCTGTTGAAACCAGCGGTGCTTTAGGCATAGTATCACTTGTGGCAAGTGCAAAAAGCACGCCAAGTGATACCACCAAAACTACCAGCAGCGCAGCAGCGGCCGAAATAGCGATTACCGCAGGGCTGAGTTTCTTCTTATTTTTAGTTTCGCTTTGGATGTTTTTCTTCTCAATCGAAGTTTCCTCCGACGCAATAGAATTATTTTCTTTCTTTTCGTTTGCCATGTCTGATTTCTCCTTTTTTATTAAAATTTTTTTACTTTTTGAGTTCAAGTATCGTAACGCCGTTTTCACCCTCACCGTAAACGCCCAGACGGAAAGATTTTATGCTCGGATGCTTGCGAAAATGTTGGTGAAGTCCGGCGCGAAGCGCGCCTGTGCCCTTGCCGTGAATCACACGCACCTCACCAAGCTTCATCACAACTGCGTGATCAATAACGCGGTCAACCTCCAAAATTCCCTCGTCCACGGTACAGCCGCGCACATCAACCTCGGTCTGCACCGTCTTGGTGTCGATGCTGTGGGTGGTACTGCCTTTCTGCTTGCGCTTCTGACCGTTAAGAGTAATTTTGCTTTCCTCTATCAGACGCAACTCACTCAGCTTTACACGCGATTTAATTATGCCCATCTGCACCTCTACATTGCCTGATTTATCAGGAAGCCCGGTGACTGTACCCTTTTCCCGCAGTCCGAATACCTCTACAGTGTCGCCGATTTTCAGCTCGCGCGGCAGGACATAACCCTCGTTGGAACGCTCCTCGACAGGGTCCACCGACGCTTCCATTTTGCGCAGACGGGAGCGCAGGGTAGATTTGGCATCGCCGTTGAGCGCAGAGATTTTTGCCGATTCGTAGTCCTTGCGCAGTCGGTCGATTTCCTTGAGCAGGGCGTCTGCCTCTCCCCTCGCCTGTGAAACTATTCGCGACGCTTCAGCGCGGGCAAGCTCGATTTCGTTTTGCTTTGCCTTTTCAAGCTTTTGCTCACGCTCTTTAATTTCAGCCTTGAGAGCCTCGGCTTCAATCTTGATTTGCTCGGCCTCCTCCAGCTTCTTTTCCATAGTCTGACGTGTGGTGTCAAGGCTCGCAACCACATCTTCCACTCGTGTGTTTTCAGAGGAAACAAGTGTTTTTGCCTGTTCAACCACGCTATCGGGCATTCCCAAATGCGAGCAAATCGCAAAGGCATTGGAACGTCCCGGAACGCCGATTAAAAGCTTATATGTCGGTCGAAGGGTTTCCACGTCAAATTCACAGCTTCCGTTTTCCACGCCGCTTGTGGTAAGCGCATAGCTTTTAAGATCGGCATAATGGGTAGTTGCGGCAATCCTCGCGCCCTTTCCGCGCAGTTCTTCTATTATGGATTCGGCAAGTGCCGCGCCTTCAATCGGGTCTGTGCCTGCGCCTAACTCATCCAGAAGAACAAGCGATTTATCTGTCGCAAGTCCAAGTATTCGGATGATATTTGTCATGTGCGCAGAGAATGTTGACAGCGACTGTTCAATTGACTGCTCATCACCTATATCCGCGAGAATCTTGTCAAACACCGAAATTCGGCTGTTATCGCCTGCGGGAATCATCATGCCGCACATAGTCATCGCTGTGAGAAGTCCAAGCGTTTTGAGCGTGACAGTCTTACCGCCGGTATTAGGTCCAGTAATCATCAATGTATCGAATTCGCCGCCCAGCCTAATATCTGACGGAACGACTTTATTTTTATCTATAAGCGGGTGTCTGGCTTTTTTTAGGTCAATCACACCGTCCGCTGATACCACAGGCAGCGATGCCTTCATGTCATATGCCAGATTCGCCTTGGCAAAAAGCAAATCAAGCTCTATCAGCGTGTTATAGCTTGCGATAATCATATCCGCATTTTCGCCGCACTCGGAAGAAAGAGCGGCCAGAATACGCTCTATTTCCTCCTGCTCCCTGCCTTTTAGCAGTCGGATGTCGTTGTTTGCCTCGACTACACCCATCGGCTCGATAAATACCGTTGCGCCCGACGATGAGGTGTCGTGCACCAGACCCGCGACCTGTCCTCGGAATTCAGCCTTGACGGGAACTACGAATCTGCCATCGCGCATGGTGACAAGCGCGTCCTGCAAATACTTCTGATATGTTGCGGAGCGAATCATCTTATCGAGCTGTTCACGCACGCGGCTCTCGGCGCTCTTGATTTTGCGGCGAATGTCGAAAAGCTCGGAAGAAGCGCGGTCACTCATCTCATCCTCGCTGAGAATTGAGGTTGTGATTTTATCCTCAAGTGAACGGTGCGGTGCAAGCGTCATAAACAAACCGTCCAGCGACGTGGATACACCCTCACAATGACTGCGCCACTCTCTGAGCATACGCACCATGCGAAGCACCGAAGCTACTCGCAGCAGCTCACTCATTGACAGCACCGCGCCCGACTGCGCTCTGCGGAGCGGATTTGCGACATTTGAAACGCCGCCGAATGACGGTGTTCCAAAGCGTCCGGCAAGCATGTGGGCATCGGAAGTCTGCGTTAGCATTTCATGCACCTTATTAATATCTGACTGCGGCTCTATTTGTCTCGCCATTTCGGCGGTATCGGCGCAGGAGCATTTAGCCGCAAGCATCTCCAGCACCTTGCTGAGTTCCAAAACTCTGTAATCTCTGTTGTTATCCATATTTTCTCCGGGTTTCTATATGTTTTTTTAATTCTCATACTATGGATACGCTGAATAAAGGCGTAGCCGTCAATTTCACACCGCGAAAATCCGTCACTGAGCGGGGTGTAAATTGACTTATTCAGCGTTTCCATATAAGACAGCATATATGTAAATCTGTTAGAAACATATAATCATAAGTAATCGCAGAACCATTCTAAAATTATATTACAATATGCCGCGCAAAAATTCAAGCGTTGTCAGGCTTTTATCCAGTCTTGCCAGCACAAAGCTTTCCGCCGCCCTGTAAAATTGAGTCAGGCTGTGCTCGTTGAGAGAAAATGCAAACAGCTTCTTTATATCGGCATAAATCGAATGGCGCATAGCCGTCATTGCACCTCTGCCCAGCTCTACACCGAATTCATTGCCGCCAATGCCGCATTTTCCGCATTTGATTTGCCCTGTGCGAGGTATGAAATACATCACATCAGCTTCATATGTGCCGCATTCGGGACACATCACCAGATCCGGCATGTATCCCGCAATGCTCAGCATACGCATTTCAGACGCCGCCTTTACCATCAGAGCCGGGCGGGTGTTTTCGGATAAATAATACAGCGCGGCGCGCATTACCAGCAGATAATCCTGCGCGGGCTGCTCCTCGGGAATAATTTCCATCGCCAGCTGGCAGAGATACTGCGCAACCGTCAAACGTACTATATCCTCGCGCAGCCCCGCATAAAGCTGCTCATACTGCGACTCGTCCACTATATAATAATCCTTGCGGCGATACAGCTCAAAATTGCCATAGACAAACTGAGCCGTACCCGTGCAGTTTTTATTTTTCATACTTTTAGCGCCGCGCGCATATGCGCTGATTACGCCGTGCGTGTCGGTGAGAATTGTACACAGCCTGTCATTGTCGCCCGACGGCTGTACTCTCAGCACAATTCCCGAAACCGTCAGATTCAACAATATCACCTCCGACTGACTGCGCTGTTATCACAGCGGATTTTTTCTCCTGCGGAAAAACTCCGCTCGCGTATATATTGATACCACGGCTGAGCAGATAATAATCCACCCTGCCCGTCTGCATAAATTTATTCCAAGCTTCCTGATTGCTCATTTTCAGCCATCTCCGATTTTATAATGATGTAAGATACCTTTGCGGTATCACTATTATCATTGTCAAAAAATCGAATAAGATTAGCGGACTAAAGCAATTTTAACAGATTTTTAAACAATTATTTTTGTTCAACGTACCCGAAACGCTTCAGCCCTCCCGCCTTATTGCGCCAATCGGGAGTTACCTTGACCCACAGCTTGAGATTCACCTTAATTTCAAGGAATTTTTCGAGGTCAGTGCGGGCGTATGTGCCGATTTTCTTCAGCATTGCGCCGCCCTTGCCTATGATAATGCCCTTGTGCGAGTCCTTTTCACAGTAAATTGTGGCTTCAATGTCCATTATGCCGCCGTCCGCGCGCTCGCGCATCTTTTCGATTTCCACAGCCGTGCCGTGGGGAACCTCATCATTCAGCAGGCGCAGCATTTTCTCGCGGATTATCTCGGCGGCAATTACGCGCTCGGGCTGGTCGGTAAGTGTGTCCTCGTCAAAGAAATGCGGTCCTTCCTCTGCCAGCTTGCAAAGCTCGATTGTCATATCCTCCAAGCCCTCGCCTGTTTCGGCGCTCACGGGCACTATCGCCTCAAAATCGTACAATTCGGAAAACTGCGCGATTCTCTCGGCAAGCTTTGATTTATCGCTCAGCTTGTCGATTTTATTTATAGCAAGAACTGCCGGCATTTCGAGCTTTTTGAATTTCTCGATAAGCTCAAGCTCGGCGTCGTGAATCCTGCCCGACTCCTCCACCACCATAAGGCACATGTCAACATCGCCTATACTGTCGGCAATCGTCTTCACCATATAATCTCCAAGCTTGTTCTTCGGCTTGTGCAGACCGGGTGTATCTGTAAAGACAAGCTGAGTTTCGCCGTAATTCATCACGCCCATTATCTTGCTGCGGGTAGTCTGCGGTTTGGCAGATACAATGGCAATTTTCTCGCCCAGCAGCTTGTTAAGTATGGACGATTTGCCCACGTTTGGCTTGCCGACTATGGCAACAAATGCCGATTTTGTGTTGTAATTCAATTATTTCAACTCCATTAAATTTAATTTTCTTTTTTCAAGCAAGGCTTTCTTTGCCCATTCGCAATCGTCCCAGAAATCCGAAAAATCAAAATTTTCAAAAGGCATAGCTGTTTCACCTCAGTTCGGCTTCCATTAATTTAACATATTATACCACAGTCGCGTGATTATTAAAATAGATTTCTCTGAAATTTATGTTTTTTTAAGGAATTAATTGAAATTTATGAATTTAACTTTCTACCAACTTGACAACACATTTAAATATATGATAAAATTCCAACAGTTAAAAGTTTTAGAAGCATTGAATTTGATAACTTGCATGGGAAAGAGGGTATTTTATGATAAAAATTCTGGTTGACGCTTCATCGGATTACACAGCGGATGAAGTTCAGCAAAAAGGGCTTATATTAGTTCCTATCGAAATCACAATCGGCGACAAGGTTTATATTGAGGGTATCAATCTCGACCGCAGCAATTTTTACGAAATTCTCAAGGAGAGCGACGATTTTCCCAAGACCTCACAGCCGTCACCGCAGACCTTCGCCGACATCTTTGCCCAGGCTGAGGAAAACGGCGACGAACTGGTTTGCATTCTCCTGTCATCGCAGTTAAGCGGCACATTCCAGAGCGCGTCTCTGGCTAAGGAAATGGTCGGGTACGATAAAATTTATCTTGTCGACTCGCTCTCGGCATCATTCTGCATTAAGGTAATGGCTGATTATGCCCTCTCCCTCGTCGAGCAGGGATTTACCGCTCCCGAAATCGCGGAAAAAATTGAGAGATTCAAATCTCATGTCAAGTGCATTGCGGGACTGAATACACTGGAATTTCTCGCCAAAGGCGGCAGAATCAGCAAGGCAGTTGCCGCAGTCGGCAGTATGGCAAATATCAAACCGATTATAAAAATCAGCGAAACCGGCAGTGTTGAAATGGCAGCAAAATGCATCGGCATGAGCAGAGCGATAGTGCAGGTGGTCAGAACTCTTCAGGGGATGGAAATTGACGATAATTTTCCAATATATCCGCTCTACAGCTACGGCACGGAGAATTGTGAAAGCTTTGAAACCAAAATGGAGGATGCGGGATTTAAAATGGGTGTGCGCAGCCAGATAGGTCCTACCATAGGCACTCACATAGGTCCTGAAGCGTTCGGCGTCGTATTCGTCACCAAAGGCGGCACTGATTAAACCTGCCTTTGCATGACTTGATTCCGTTGATTTTTACGCTGCTCACAAAAATTAACAGAAAAATTACTTCAAATATACGGTTGACACTTGCAATATCAGGAAAAATATTGTAGAATATTATCGGTATGCGGCAAGACGGCGTGTTCCGTAAGTCGGCATAATCACAGAATTTGTATTATATATCGTTTCAAGCGCCCTATGGACGGCGGCTGGACGGTATTATTATGAAAGGATGTATTACCAATGAGTTCTCTTCTGAACAAAAAGAGCGTCGATGATATCGATGTAAAAGGCAAGAAAGTTCTTGTACGCTGCGACTTTAATGTACCGCTTAAAAACGGTGTGATCACAGACACAAACCGTCTTACGGCAGCTCTTCCCACAATCAAAAAGCTTATCGCTGACGGCGGTAAGGTTATACTTTGCTCTCACCTCGGCAAGCCGAAAGGAGAGCCTAAGCCTGAGCTTTCTCTCGCTCCCGTTGCCGCAAAGCTCACTGAGCTTCTCGGTCAGGAAGTTAAGTTTGCAGCTGACAACGAGGTTGTCGGTCCCAACGCAAAGGCTGCTGTTGCCGCTATGAACGACGGCGACGTTATCCTTCTCGAAAACACACGCTACAGAGCAGAAGAAACCAAAAACGGCGAAGCTTTCTCTAAGGAACTCGCTTCTCTCTGCGATGTATTCGTAAATGACGCTTTCGGCACAGCTCACAGAGCTCACTGCTCCAACGTCGGTGTGGCAAGCATCGTTGACACTGCTGTTGTCGGCTACCTCATCCAGAAGGAAATCAAGTTCCTCGGCAACGCTGTTGAGAATCCTGTCAGACCCTTCGTTGCTATCCTCGGCGGCGCAAAGGTTGCAGACAAGCTGAATGTTATCTCCAACCTCCTTGAGAAGTGCGATACTCTCGTTATCGGCGGCGGTATGGCTTACACTTTCCTCAAGGCTCAGGGCAAGGAAATCGGTACATCTCTTGTTGACGACACAAAGCTCGACTACTGCAAGGAAATGCTTGAAAAGGCTGAAAAGCTCGGCAAGAAAATTCTCCTCCCCATTGACACAACTGTTACAACAGAGTTCCCGAATCCCATTGACGCAGAAATCCCGGTAGAGGTTGTTGACACAATTCCCGCAGATAAGATGGGTCTTGACATCGGCACAAAGACTGCTGCAATGTACGCAGACGCTGTTAAGTCAGCTAAGACAGTTGTATGGAACGGTCCGATGGGCGTGTTTGAGAATCCGATTCTCGCTAAGGGAACAATCGCTGTCGCTAAGTCTCTCGCAGAGACAGACGCTACAACAATCATCGGCGGCGGTGACTCTGCTGCTGCTGTAAATCAGCTCGGCTTCGGCGATAAGATGTCTCACATCTCCACAGGCGGCGGCGCATCTCTCGAATTCCTCGAGGGCAAGGAGCTTCCCGGTATTGCATGCCTCAACGAGAAGTAATTTTTTTAAATAACTAATTTATTAAGCGGGGCTGATTCCGTGCAGGCTTTGGACTGCTTTTTTGGAGTCGGCCTCTGCGTTTAAATTTCTATAAGGATGGTAATTGAAATGAATAAGACACTCCGCAAGGCTGTTATCGCCGGCAACTGGAAGATGAATAAAACCCCCGCTGAGACAACTGTTCTCATCAACGAAATAGCTCCCCTTGTAAAGGATGCAGACTGCGATGTTCTCGTATGCGTTCCTTACGTTGACCTCCAGAACGCTCTGGAAGCTACAAAGGGCACAAACATCAAGGTCGGCGCAGAAAACTGCCACTGGGCAAAGAGCGGTGCTTTCACAGCTGAGGTCAGCGCAGAAATGCTCACATCTATGGGCGTTCAGTACGTTATCATAGGTCACAGCGAGCGCAGACAGTATTTCGGTGAGACAGACGCTACTGTAAACAGCAGAACAAGAGCTGCTCTCGATGCAGGCATGACAGCTATCGTTTGCGTCGGTGAAACTCTCGAACAGCGCGAAAGCGGCATCACAGAGTCCCTCGTTCGCGAGCAGACAACCAAGGCGCTCGAAGGCGTATCTGCCGAAGAGCTTGACAGAATTATCATTGCATACGAACCCGTCTGGGCTATCGGCACAGGCAAAACTGCTACCGCTGAGCAGGCAAACGAAGTTTGCAAAATCATCCGCACACTCATCGGTGAGCTTTATTCCGCTGAGGCTGCTGACAAGATCGTTATTCAGTACGGCGGATCTATGAACGATGGCAACGCTGTTGAGCTTCTCGACCAGCCCGATGTTGACGGCGGTCTTATCGGAGGCGCATCTCTCGTTGCATCAAAATTCGCTGCAATCGTTGCTGCAGCAAGCAGATAACTCTATTATATAAAAAACAGGCGTTCTGCTGCTTAGGGATACACTGATTAATGGCGCAGCCATCGATTCTACCGTGAAATTCACGGTAGAATCGGATTTAATCAGCGTTCCCCTATAATCACCGAACGTCTGTTAATACTATATATTAAGGGATTTTTTATGAAAAATATATTCAAATCATTATTTCGCGCATCGAAAGATGAAAGGAAAACAGATCTTATGAAAAAACCTCTTGTTCTCTGCATAATGGACGGCTATGGAATTAAAGACAACTACGGTAACGCTATTGCTGCCGCGAACAAGCCGAACCTTGACAAGCTCTTTGCAGAAAATGCATACACCACTATAGGAGCTTCCGGCATGGACGTCGGACTTCCCGACGGTCAGATGGGCAACAGCGAAGTCGGTCACACCAATATGGGCGCAGGCCGCGTTGTTTACCAGGAACTCACAAGAATCACCAAGTCGATTTCTGACGGTACTTTCTTTGAGAACGAAGCTCTCAAGGGCGCAATGGAAAACTGCAAGTCTAAGGGCAGCGCACTTCACCTGATGGGTCTGCTCAGTGACGGCGGTGTTCACAGCCATATTACACACCTCTATGCTCTCGTTGAGATGGCTAAGAAATACGGTCTGACCGAGGTCTATGTTCACTGTTTCCTCGACGGTCGTGATGTTCCTCCCTCATCAGGCGCAGATTACGTCGCACAGCTTCAGGACAAGCTGGCTGAAATCGGCGTGGGTAAAATTGCAACAGTTATGGGCAGATACTATGCTATGGATAGAGACAACCGCTGGGAACGCGTTGTGAAGGCATATTCCGCAATGGTTTACGGCGAGGGAATCATGAATTCTGACCCTGTTGCCGCGATCAAGGCTTCCTACGAGCAGGTTGACGCTGAGGGCAAGAACATCACCGACGAGTTTGTCATTCCGGTAGTCTGCGCTGAGGGTGCGACCATCAAAGCTGACGATTCCGTTGTATTCTTTAACTTCCGCCCCGACCGCGCAAGAGAAATCACCAGAACTTTGGTTGATCCCGATTTCAAAGGCTTTGAGCGCAAGAACGGCGCATTCCCGCTCTACTTCGTCTGCATGACACAGTACGATGCCACAATGCCGAATGTAAACGTAGCATTCAAGCCGCAATCCCTTAAGAACACTTTGGGCGAATACATCTCAAACAAGGGATTGACTCAGCTCAGAATTGCCGAAACGGAAAAATACGCTCATGTAACATTCTTCTTCAACGGCGGCGTTGAAAAGCAGTACGAAGGCGAGGACAGAGCACTTATCAAGTCCCCCGCTGTTGCAACCTACGATCTCCAGCCCGAAATGAGCGCGTATCTTGTAAGAGATGAAATCGTTGAAAGAATCAACTCCGGCAAGTACGATGTTATCATCCTCAACTTTGCTAACTGCGACATGGTTGGTCACACAGGTATATTCGACGCTGCAAAAGCTGCTGTCGAGGCTGTTGACACATGTGTCGGAGATGTAGTCAAGGCAGCTGTTGACAACATGGGCGGCGTTGTAATGATTACAGCCGACCACGGAAACGCTGACCAGATGCTCGAGGCAGACGGTTCTCCTTTCACAGCTCACTCTACAAATCCTGTTCCTTTCTGCGTAGTCGGTTACGATTGCAAGCTCCGCGAAGGCGGCCGCCTTGCCGACATCGCACCTACAATGCTTGAAGTTCTCGGCTTGGAGCAGCCCGCTGAAATGGATGGCGTTTCACTCATAGTCAAATAGTTGAAAATCATTATATAAACCACAGACAAAGCGGACACCCATTAAAGTTGCCCGCTTTGCTGCGTTTATCAAAAGGATTGTTATAAAATGTATCAAAACTATATTTTCGATCTTTATGGCACTTTAGTTGACATAAACACCAACGAAAACAAGCCTTATCTGTGGAAAAAAGTCACCGAATTGTATGCGTATTACGGCGCACATTACACTCCTGCCGAATTTAAAAAGGCTTACCTGCGCCTTTGTGCCAAGCATACTGAGGAGCTGCGCGCAAAAAACGGTGCGGATTATCCCGAAATTCAGCTTGAATATGTGTTTATGGATTTGTTTAAGGAAAAAGGCGTTGAGGTTTCTATGGAAATCGTGCGCGTAATCGGTCAGGCATTGCGAGCAATATCTACCAAATTTATCTGTTTGTATGACGGTGTAATAGACCTGCTCAATTCAATTCACGCTGCCGGCAAAAAGGCTTACTTGCTCTCAAACGCTCAGGAAATGTACACAAAACATGAGATGATAGCTCTTGGTATTTTCGATAAGTTTGACGGCATTGTCTTTTCATCTGACGAGGGACTCTGCAAGCCAGAGGAAAGATTTTTCCGTGTGGTTATTGATCGCTATAACCTCGACATCAAGCAATCTATTATGATTGGAAACGACGCAGGTACCGACATTAAGGGCGCAAACAGCGTCGGCTTGGATTCGCTTTACATTCATTCTGATATTTCGCCCAAAATAACCGACCTCACAGGCGCGGACATTCCCGCCACATACAAAATTATGGACGGCGACTTCACCAAAGTCAAGGGCTTAATTCTTAAATAAAAACCGCAAAAAAGCAACATCGGAGTTTGTAGAAATGACAAACTCCGATGTTTTTTTAAGGAAACGCTGAATAAAGTCGATTCACACACCGCTCAGTGGCGGATTTTCGCGGCGTGGAATCGACGGCTTCGCCTTTATTCAGCATATCCTTAAGCATAAATACCGCTTTGTATTTTCATTTTAATAATACGCGCAGCCGCCTCGTCAATCTGACTTTCAGGAATCTCGCCGGATTTCACGGCATTCAGCACGGAGTTATAATCCGACACAGGATTTTCAGGGGAGCAAATCAAATCTACACCTGCTTTTACAGCAGAAACACATGCCTTTCCGCTGTTGCCGCTGAATTTTTGAATGGCGCCCATGTCCATAGCATCTGAAATAAGAACACCGTCAAAACCCATCTCATCGCGTATCATTTTTACAACTTTTTCTGACAGCGAGGCAGGAGCTTCGGAATCTATGGCGTTGATAATCGTGTGTGTCAGCATAATGCTGTCAACATCATGTGCAATAGCCCGTCGAAACGGAATCAGGTCAGAATCATTAAGCTCCTGCAGCGTTTTGGTGTTTACGTCCAAACCATCGTGAGTGTCTGCCACACTGTTGCCATATCCAGGAAAATGCTTGACACAGCACATAACATCGTTTTGCCGCATAGTATCAACAACAAGTGTGACAAATTCAGCGGTTTGCTCCGCATCCTTACCGAAAGAACGCTTGTACATAAACCCTTTAGGATCGGTACATACATCGGCCACTGGCGCGAAATTCATATTTATTCCCAAAGACTTCAGAAGTGTGCATTTTTCCACAGTGTCGGCTTTTATCAAATCAAACCCGCCCGCCGCATATAAATCCTGCGGAGATTTGAATTTGGTACTGCGTAGATTCGGATTGCTGCTGACTCTTACAACTGTACCGCCCTCTTCGTCAACAGCCATCAGCAGTCTGCCGTCAGCCGCGCTCTGCATACGTCCAACCATGGCGATTACATCATCGCGGCTCTTGTTTTTGAAATCACGTGCAAACAGCAGCACACCGCCCGCTTTGGTTTGGCTTAAAATGCTGCAAAACTCGGTAGAGTCATCAGCTCGCAAAACAAACATCTGACCCACTTTTTCTTCAATCGACATATCGGCGACAATATCGGCAACCCTTTGCTTCAATTTCATCTCTGCAATTTCTGATGGCGAAACAACGGCGTCGCTGTCCGAAGAATTATCGCCAACTGCACTGGTTTGCAGTCTTGACGGTGAAAAATCAGACATATAAACCATAACCGAATACCATACAGCAGAAGCACATAAAATAAAAAGCAAAATAACGCAATAGGTCACGATTAAGCCGCTATTTTTTCTTTTTTTATGAAACTCGACACTAGATTTTTTCAATATTTTTTCCTTTCGGAGCAATTTCAAAAGTTTTAAAGTACGCTGTTAATATCGTCCTTCATGCGCAGTGCCTCACGTCTTGCGGCACCCGCGAAATCGTGCTCGTCACAGCCTTCCTTTTTATATGCGCACATGATTGCACGGGAGGAATTAACTACTGCTCCCAAACCGTCCTTGTTGAATGCGCCGACCAGACCCTTTGCTCCGCCGCCCTGCGCTCCGTAGCCGGGAACGAGGAAGAATATAGAAGGATGCGCCGCGCGAAGCTCGGTGAGCTGCTCGGGATATGTCGCGCCGACTACTGCGCCGACGCCTGTAAAGCCATATTTGCCCGGAAGCTCCTTTCCCCATTCGTCGCACATTGAAGCCATGCGGCTGTAAATGCTCTCCCCGCTCTCAAGCTTCAAATCCTGCAGCTCGCCCGAGGACGGGTTGGAAGTCTTGACCAGAACGAAAATTCCCTTGTCCTGCTCCGCGCAGACATTGAGCAGAGGTTTGATACCGTCGGTGCCGAGGTAGCCGTTGACTGTGAGCGCATCGCTGCCGAATGCCGCAATCTTTTCGCCCTCAACATCGGTCAGACCGAGGTGTCCGGTTGCATAGGATTCCATTGTCGCGCCTATGTCGTTGCGCTTGCCATCGGTAATTACATACATGCCCTTTGACTTGGCATATTTAACCGTGCGGTCAAAGGTGCGAACGCCCTGCCAGCCGTACATCTCATAATAGGCCATCTGCGGCTTGACAGCGGGAACGATGTCGCAAAGAGCGTCGATAAGGGCAGTGTTATACTCATAAAGAGCCTCGGCTGCGGCTTCAAGAGTCTTACCGTACTGCGCATAATACTTCTCACGGATGTACTGCGGCACATAATCAAGCTTCGGGTCAAGACCTGCAACAGTGGGGTTTTTCATCTTTATAATTTTTTCGATAAGTGGATTAAATGACATGATTTTTACATCCTTTCTATTCTCTGTTTAAAAATATTATACACCAAGCAAAGCTTTAATTCAACAATTAATATACCTTTTTGCCGCCGCAGTAGGTCGCCTTTACCCTGCCTGTCAGCTCAACGCCTTTGAACACGGCATTTTTTGACTTTCCGTGAAGCTTGTCAACGTCAACAATCCATTTTTCATCCGGGTCAACCAACGCAAAATCCGCGCTTGCGCCCTCTTTGATTTCGCCGCCCTCAATTCCCATTATCTTTGCGGGATTGAACGACATAAGGCGAATAATATCATTCATTGAGAGAATTTCGCCCATGTATGTCATTGTCGCGGCGAGAGATGTTTCCATGCCTACAACGCCGTTGGGCGCGTTGACGAAATCCGCCTTTTCTTCGGGGGAATGCGGCGCATGATCAGTTGCGATAGCGTCAATCGTGCCGTCAATCAAAGCCTGAATCACAGCCTTGCGGTCGCATTCCTCTCTCAGCGGGGGATTCATGCGATAGTCAGCATCGCGGCTCAGCAGCTTTTCATGAGTGTAGACAAAATAATGCGGCGCGGTTTCGCAGGTCACTTTAACACCGCGCGCCTTTGCTTCGCGTATAATTCTGAGTGATTCCGCCGTACTTACGTGGCAGATATGCACAGGGGCATTGACCTGCTCCGCCAGACGAATGGTGCGGTCAATATCCTCGTATTCCGACGCTGAGGACATGCCTTTAACTCCCAAAGCCTTGGAAATTTCACCCTCGTGAACCTTGCCGCCCGCCGCCTGCTTTAAGTCCTCACAGTGGCAGAGTACAGGCAGATTAAGGCGAACCCCCTCCTGTAATGCCTCAATAAGCATTTCATCGCTTTCCACAGGTCGCCCGTCGTCAGAGAGAGCCGCCGCACCTGCACTTTTGAGCCCGGCATAATCACAGCAGCCCTTGCCCGAAATGCCGTATGTTATCGCGGCGGCGGGGTAAACCTTAACTCCTGTGAGTGCCGCCTTTTCCCTAATATAGGCAACAGTTTCAGGATTATCGACCGTTGGGAGCGTGTTCGGCATACATACCAGCGAGGTCACTCCGCCTGCCGCCGCCGCCGCACATCCGGACGCTATATCCTCCTTATGTGTCTGTCCCGGGTCGCGCAGATGCACATGAATATCCACCAATCCCGGAATTGCGCACAGTCCGCTGCCGTCAACTACCTCATATCCCGACTGAGCGGCAATTTCATCGGAAATCTTAGCAAACTTTCCATTCTGAATCAAAATATCTCCTTGTATAGTTTGCTCTGCATTTACAATTTTAACATTTTTAATAATTGTCGGCATAAAAGCCACCATCCTTGTTCAAATATGTATACGAAAACAGGCGGATTGCAATAACTGTTATCCGCCTGTTTTATTGTCAGATGTGAATATCGCTGAACACTTTAATTTTGTCAATTTCTTCAGCGGACTTGAATTTATCGTAGGAATGAACTTTCTCGGATTCTTCCGATTCAGCTTGAATTTCACGTATGTATTCCGAGCGGGTTTTCACTCTGGAAACTCTGCGAACAGGCTTACCTTCCTCGCTTTTCATCACACGCTTTGCATTTTCTTTGGCTCGCTCCTGCGGTGAAAGATAGAGATTACCATCTCGCTTTTCATTGCCGCGCTTTGCATAAACCGACTGTTCCTTTTTGGTCACGGATGCCCACCAGTCGCGCAATGAGTCGGTTCGCTCGTTTAAAAGCTCCAAAACAGCTCTGCTTTCAGACCTGAACCAATATGAAAACATGTCGTAAATACTTTCCTGATTTACAGGCATAGTGCGCAAAAGAGGGCTATTCGGACGAACTAAGCTGAGCACCGCAATTTCAGGAGGGTTATTAAATCTAACTTTGCCCGAAGTGCCAAGGCCTCGGGTTACATACATCTTGCATCTCGATAAACGGTACTCGCCGCCGGTGTAAACAAATGCCTTGTTCCTTACGAATCTGTCTATTACAGGTATCCTGTAGTAGCCGCCGTGAGTACCTCCCGCCAGTACCAACGAGGCGCCCCAGCGCGAATAGGCTTCAAAACCATTTGCATAGTTGGTAATCAATATAACTGTAGCGTCCTTTGGACATACACCGAGTGCGTTTGACACGTCCTCAGTGCGCACCTTGCGAAACTTCCATTCACTCGAGGGTTTGCTGTCGTCCTTGCGAAGCTCAGGACAAAAGCCGTAGATATATATTTTCTCGCCGCCGACATTTATTTCGGCTCTGGAATTATTCAAAATAATTCCCCCCGCCTCTGTAACCGACTTGACAAAATTCTTGTGCAGTGTACCGTTGCCCAGACGCAAATCATCACAGCCCGGAACCATCACGACAGGAATATCCCGACCTATTGCATCAAGGAAATCATAAAACGCATCCACCTGCATCGACTTTGCATCACCCATATTGCCTGTAAACAAAATATAATCCGGCTTTTCCCTCTTTATTTTTCTGGCAAGCTCGGAATTTTTTTCGCCGAAACTCACGCTGTGCAAATCTCCGATAACGACAAATTTCATTCCGTCCAGCACCTTGGACAATCCTGTAACCGTAACGGCCTTATGCGTAGTGGACAGAACATATTTGCTTCTGAAAAGTTCAAGCAAGACCATAACAGCGGCAAATATCACGAGAATTATTAAAATTGTAAGCCAATTTGGAATCAACAATGCATTTCCCCCTAAAAATCACAAATATTATATTAAGTAATATTATACATTAAGTTTCTCTATTCGTCCATACCTTTATCAAATAAATTTGACAATATTTTTGCATTAAATTTATACTGAATTAAATAAAAAAGCAAAGCACCGACATTCTCTTTTGAACATCGGTGCTGCAATCAGCTTTATGCCGCTGTGGCTATTCTTTTTTCATTTCTTGTGCGGATTTCTTTCGAGCATCCGCTTTTTGTTAAATTAAACTGTACTTTGGACTCACCCTTTACCATCTAAATTCTCAGGATTTTCATAAACTTTTTCATCTCAAGTTCACGCCCTTTGAATTATTATTGCATGATTATCGGTGATAATTTAACTTTTCATTGGACTGCACCTTTTAGCCGTACATTTCATTGCTGTTTTGAAGAACATCGCAATGTATCGTTAAAGCTTTGCGCCTCTTAATCAATTTTACATCGGTTTAAGCTCGCTTTATCACACTTGCACCTTTTTGGTACTCTGATTCTATATTCAACATTGTTTTCGTCTTACTTGCGTTGTTCGCTTTTTCTTACGAAACACAACGAATTAATCAATATACACATAATGTTTGCCTTACACAATACTAATGACTATTTGCATTTACAGCGGTCAGCTATCACCGCCTTGCAACGGGCATCCTGCATTTTTTCGATTTTGCTAGAATGTTTTTCGTCATCTGTTTCTTATCATTTACATATCACATTCACTTGCGTCCTGCTTACCGGCGGTCGCTTTTTCGCGGCAATTTTTATGTGTCTTGCGAGGCTTCAAGTCCATTTCAATTAATGGAGTTCAATCGGTAAAATTATTATTCAATAATTCACAATCGTTTTTTAACTTTCTCAAATATATCCGATGCCCACGGATTGACGTTTTTCAACCTCAGGCATTTTCACTTCAATTCATTACGCAGGTTTTCACCGTGCATAAACCAATCTGCTTCAATGCTCATTAGCATTTCGGATTGTTTGCTGCGAAAACTCTTGGCGTTTATAATGCCCTATTGATTTACTTTGTTTCAATCTCATGTGCGCCGAATCCGATGTTTTGTGAGGCTTCTAAATCGTGCATCGGCAACACTCCATTCTTTTTTATATTTGCTTATTCAAGCGTTTACTTTTAAGGAATCAACCCGACTCATCTAAGGTTTTTCCCATATGTTTCGGATTTCAAACGACTTACTTTTTCAATCTTTTTTTCAATCAAGATTTTGATCTACTTTAATTTTTTACGATTTACTTTTTCTGTTCGTTTTTTCCTTTTTTATCTTCGCTTTCCTAAGCTCAACTATAATATAACACATCTTTGTGCATTTGTCAATAGTTTTTTCTAATTTTCTTGAAAAAAATTATTTATTTTAAAATACATGAAAATTCCTATTGACTAATTGAAAAAAAACATGTACAATACATAACAGTTGATGACCAACGTAATTATCAGTTATCAATTATTATCGGCAATTCTAAAATATTTCATCTCACGATATATTTTATTGCCCCGCATAATTGGAGATGAACTTACAAATGAGCGATAACATTAATTCAAACGATGTAGTAAATGAAGAAAACGAAGACATTATCACTTTGATTGACGATGAAGGCCGCATGTCCGAGTTTGAGGTTCTTGATGCTATCGAAACAGACGAAGGCAGATTCGTCGCCTTGCTGCCGCTTGCCTCCTTTGACGAGGATTCCGGCGTGGGTGAATACATTATTCTTCAGGTAGTCGATGTCGACGGTGAAGAAGAACTTGCCGAAATTGAGGACGAAGAGCTGCTCGAAGCTTTGGCCGACGTTTTTCAGGAAAGATTTGACGAGCTTTATGAAACTGAGGAGTTATAATTTCCTGAAATCTGCATATAATTAATATTGTCAGCAAAAATCAAATATATTTCTGCCCGATTCGCGGACTGTGCTTTTATAACCCTACAAACTTATCCCCGGGAGCCAGCACTCCGACGGTGGATTGCAGACCTCCCGCAGTCTTGAACTGAGTACGGAAGCAGGGAGCGTGAAGCCGTTGGGATGGCACCCACCTGTTACTTTTAGTAGCAGGTTATCTAAAGCACATTACGGTCGGGCGGGAATTTTTTTTGCATTCAAAAATAGACTGAGCTGTTTTATTTCAAGCAGCTCAGTCTATTTTTACTTTAGTCCAATATACATATGTATCTCGCAGTTGTCCCGATCGCTGTTTTGGTACTCCTCAAAATCGCACACGAACGAACGCGGCAGATCCATGCTCCACAATTCCTGCCAAAATTCCATACACGCCGTGACCATATTTCCCCTGACCACAAACTTTGCATATCTGCCGGCAGGGATAACTCTTCTGTGCATCCCCTCAGGCAAAGCCGCCTTATTTTCTGTTTCGCATGCCACCATTACGGTATAATCCGCATTTTCGTCATTATCATAGTCGGTGTAGATTTCTATCGCCTTGCCGCTGACCTTATCCGGGATAGCTTCATAAATGCCCTTGCCGTAAAAGTCATTCCACAAGCCTCCGATAACGGCATGCATTTCGGGAGAATTGTTGTTTGTGCGCGCGGATATGCCCGCCACGGTCATTTCATTCAGTTCTACAATTTCGTAATTCATGTTATTACCTCATTTTATTGTATTCCTCAACAAATTCGCGAATCATTGTTGTAATCACATGATAATACACTCAACACGACATATGTATGTCATGTTTGAGAATATTTTTTATTTATTTCTGCGGTAAGCTGTGCGATTTTAGTACGCAATTCCTGCGGCTCCAATATTTCTGCGCCTCTGCCGAAGGATAGCATGCAGCGAAGTGCGCTGCTTTCCTCCCAAAATTCAAACTCAAAAATCAAGCTGCCGTCGGGCTGCTCCTCAAAATATTCCACACCGAATTCCTCAATCAGCCGCCACTTTTCAGACGAAGCCAGCCGCGCCTTTACCTTGACGCTCTCCCCTGTATCGCGCCACTCGGAGAAATTCGGTGCGGAATACTGCCGCTTGTCGAATTTCTCATCGTTACATTTCAGCTCGGTCAATCTGTTCAGCTTGAAGAGCCGATAATCCTGCCGCTCGCCGCAATATCCCCACACATACCACGAAGACCACTGAAAAATCAGCAGATACGGCTCAATAGTACGCAAACTCTCGCCGTTGGGAGCATAATATCGAAAGCTTATTTTGCGCCCCGCCTCAATCGCCGACTGGATAAGCTCGATTTTAGGAGCGAGGGTAGATTTATGCCACGATGAAAGGTCAATCATTATGTGATTGCTTGAAGGCAGAAAATGTGAGTTTTCCACCGCCAGCTTATCCATTAGCTGACGGTATCTGTTTGTGCCGCTCACGCTGTCCAAACTCCGCAGACCCGCCAGAATCGCCTGCATGTCTGCGGAGGTGAGCAACGCGCGGTCGATTTTATAGCCCGACATTATCGAAATGCCGCCGCCCGTGCCCTGCGTGGTAACTATCGGAATTCCCGCACGGCAGAGGGTATCAATGTCGCGGATTATCGTGCGGCGTGACACCTCGAATTTTTCCGCCAAGTACGGCGCGGTCACTCGGTCGGTCTGCAGGAGTATCGACAATATACCTATGAGCCTGTCAATTTTAATTGCATCCATCCCCTTAAATTAAAGCTTTTATTTGTCGCTTGTGAAATACCAAAATTAATCAAGCCGCCAGATTGTTCATCCATTTCTTTCTCTTGAAAATCCAAAGCGTAATAGCAAATCTCACGCACTCCTCCAGCGAAAGTATAAAATATACAGCGTAAATCGGGAGGTGCAGAACGAATGCGGAAATCAGACCCAGCGGGACGCCGAAGCCCCATGTGCCTATTATATCCACTGCCATGATATATTTTGTCTTGCCGCCGCTTCGGACAATTCCGCCGCCGAGAATCATATTTTCGACCTTGATCGGCGCAATTATAGCATATGCAATCAAAATTAAACAGGTGAGGTTCTTTACATTTTCATTCACATTGAAAATTTCCACATACAATGATCTTGACAGCAGCAGAACTGCCGACAGTGCGATGGAGCCGATAAAACCGTATTTGATAAATTTCTTGGAATTTGCGTAGGCTTCAGCTTCATTGCCCTCGCCCAGCAGTCTGCCGATAATTATGCCCGATGCGGCAGATAAGCCAGTCATAGCGCCTATCATCAGCGACTGAATCGGATTGGTAAGTGTCATAGCCGCACATTCATCCGTTCCCATGCGCCCGTATATCACGGCATAAACATTCTCGCCCAGGCTCCACAAAAATTCGGTGGCAAGCATAGGCAGCAAAATGCAAATAAACATTTTAAATTCGCCGCTCTTTTGGCCGCGTGTAAATTTAAGGCTGAATTCAGAGCGTGCAATTTTACGAAGCATAAAAATCGCCAGAATCAGAAATTCGGCAAAGCGGGCAACGGTAGTAGCTATTGCCGCGCCGTCAACGCCCAGCCTCGGCATGCCCATGTGACCGAAAATCAAAATGTAATTCAGAGCCGTGTTTATCACCGCCGCCGCCAAGCTCGCAAAAAGCGGAAAGCTTGCGTTGCCCTGACAGCGGAAAAGTGACGACATCAGCAGAGAAAGCGCCTGCGGAAGGAATCCAATCGCTATGATAAACAAATACCCTCCTGCCACAGCAATCGTGGCTGTTTCCTTGGAATACAGCGACATAATTCCAAACGGAATCGCCATACTGAAAATTTGAAACACAATTGAAATAGCCGAAATCACGGCGGTATTTATCGTGAACATCCTGCTCACGCCGTTTTTGTCGCCACTGCCGATATATTGTGCAAACACTATGCCGGCCACAGTTGCTATCGCAGCTACAACCACCGAAAACAGCGACGAAAATTTACCGCCCAATCCGATTGCGGCAACGCTGACGCTTCCGAGCTGTCCGGTCATGATTTGGTCGATTACGCTGAACGAGGCCTGCACCAGGCTTTGTACAGTTATAGGCAGGGCGATTTGAAATACAGTTTTGCGAAAATTCATAATGCAATCATCCTTATTTATTTTTGAAAATAAATCATATCGTCAAAGCTTTATCCGACAATAAAATTGTATTCCATTATCTCGCAAAAAGCAAAGGTTAATCGCGTAACCTACGACCAAAAAAGTAAACTCATCTTTGTAAATTCTGTACACTTTCCCGTTCTACCAGATACACAGGCAGAATTCGGTTTTGATGCGAATCGGGATGCTCTTTCTGATACAGCAGCAATTCAACGGCAGCACGGGCGCGCGTTTGGTTGTCCTGATGTATCGTGGTAAGCTTCGGCGTTATCATTCCGCATATCGGGCTGTCGTCAAAACCGGCTACCGAAATATCCTGCGGAACTCTTATTCCATGAGATGACAAAAATCCTATAAGCTCAGCCGCATACACATCCGACACCGCAAATACTGCCGAATAAGACATTATTTTCTCCAGATGCCCTGTGTAATATACCTCACGTTCTGACCTTTTCATGGGCACCAGCATTCTATTCACCTGTACCCCGCCGCATTGCCCGGATGCCGACGCCAATCCCATATAACGCTTATTGTCCATACATATATCGTTGTCGGCAATGCAGAGGATTTTTCTGTGCCCTTTGCCTATCAGATATTTTCCCATCTGCATTCCGCCGTCAAAATCGTCCACAGTTACGTTGGCATAGCGCTCGATTTTGTCAAAATATCCGTCATACACAACCATCGGAATGTGAAGCTGACTGCGCAGATATTCATAATCCTCGCCGCAGAAGCCCACCATTATCGCCCCGACCATATTCCACATGGACGCAAATCTGATTATATCACGACAGTCGCTCGTTGTCTTGATCATCATGAAATAGCCGGATTTCTCTATCTCCTCCGAAAGATAATCCACCGCCGCCGATATAAAAGGATCCTGCAATACGCGCCGCTCATATTTCGTGTGATTGTTTATCATAACACCTATAATTTTTGAATCGTTTCTCGCCAGCAGCATTCCTGCCATGCTGGGTATATACTGCCGCTCCTCAATGAGCTGCTGAACGCGCTTTACCGTTTCGGCTGAAACCTTATTTGTGCGGCCGTGTATCACATTGGAAACGGTTGCCGTGCTAAGCCCCAATTCCTCTGCAATATCCGCAATCCTGACTCGCTGATTTTCCATCTTGTAAAATCCCCCCGCTGAAAGTTAGTTCTTATAACATACACAATACCACAAATACACCCTGTCATGCAATAGATTTTATTTTGTCAGATAATATTTATTTGACATTGTTCCTATATAATGATAAAATTTATATGATATTTAATCGACCGAAAGGAGTTATTTTCTGATGAAATATACCCAGGAGCTTTGCCCTATCATCAAAAAGGAACAGCTCAACAAGACAACCTTCAGCTTCACGGTAAAGTCTGAACGTGCCGTGCAGACCATGCGCCCCGGTCAGTTCGCCAACCTGCTCGCCGACGGCAAGACACTGCGCCGCCCGATTTCAATTTGTGAGTTCAGCAAAGAAAACGGCACTGTCCGATTCGTCTTTGAGATACGCGGCGAAGGTACCGAAATCATATCCAAAAAGAATGAGGGCGACTGCCTTGATATTCTCGCGCCGCTCGGCAACGGCTTTGACATTAACCCCGATGAAAAGGCGGTGTTTGTGGGCGGCGGCATCGGAGTGCCCCCCATGCTCGGCGCGTCCGCTCCCTATGGCGCAAATGCAACTGCACTGCTCGGCTTCCGCAATAAAGACGCAATGATTCTCGCCGATGATTTCCGCGCAAACGGCGCAGATGTACGCATTGCCACAGACGACGGCTCGTTCGGTCATCACGGCTTTGTCACTCAGCTTCTTGCGGCTCGGCTTGACGAGGCTCCCTGCGACGCCGTATATGCATGCGGACCCAAGCCTATGCTTAAGCTGGTCGCCGCCGAAGCCGAAAAGCGCGGCATCAAATGCATG
>JAQXFQ010000152.1 GCA_029005175.1 Bacillota bacterium | reverse complement strand
CCGAGTGCCTCACGAGGACGGCGAGCAGACCGACTCTGTGGATAATACCGTGGAGGATGAAGAAATAATTAACGACGATGATGAAGCCGTTGAAGCTGAAGCTTCTGATGAAGAATAATTGAAGCTGAATCAGTCAGCAGTGTTTTTTTCACTGCTGACTGATTTTTTGTTGGGATTGTAAATCATAATTTAGCATAGAGCCAAAGTCGAGCATGTACAATGGGAATCCAAAGGGGATACCGCCATTCCTTGAATGGCGTGGGCCCTCTTGGCGGGGTCAAAGGGGACACCGCTATTCCTTGAATAGCGGTTAAGCCCATTGTGGGGTCGTAGGGGCAGAGCCCCTGCAAAACCAAAGTGCAAGAAAAAATCCAAAATAGAAAACCATACCCATGCGAAGCCAATAAAAAAACTAACGAGAAAATCGAAGATTTTCAAGTGGACGTCACGCATTTGTGTATTTACGGAGGGAAAAATGTATCTTCATCTGGGCAATAATTACGTCATTCCCGAGAGGGAGATCATCGGGATATTTGACATGGACAACACCACCATATCCAAGCACACGCGCAGTCTGCTTTCCATGGCGGAAAAAAGCGGCCGGGTCATCACCGTATCGCCTGAGCTGCCAAAAAGCTTCGTGCTGTGCAGCAGTAAAAATTCCGACGGCACACAGACATATACCGTTTATTTGTGCCAGATTTCGCCCTCAGCCCTCGCAGGACGCGTTCAGCAGGGCATAGGCAATATTTAACACTAACCGCCTTATTTTTTCCGTGCAGGTCAAAATAAGGCGGTTTTTTTGATTTTTTTATCTCTATACTAATTAAATGCGAAAAAATTTATAAATTCAATGTAGTAATTTCAATCAATGTATGGTATAATTAATTCATGCACACCTTGATGGGTAAGACGGCAGTTTAAAGGTCGGCTCAGGCAACGGTTAATTTTTATTCAGGTATTCAGGGAGGCAAAGATTAAATTGGATAATACGGAAAAAATCGAAAATATTGAAGATATTGACAAGGAATTTGAATCGGTCAGCACATCTGTTGACGCTGAGGCTTATGACGAAAATCAGATTCAGGTGCTGGAGGGTCTGGAGGCTGTCAGAAAGCGTCCGGGCATGTATATCGGCTCCACGGGTCCAAAGGGTCTGCACCACCTCGTCTATGAGATAGTCGACAACGCAATTGACGAGGCTCTGGCAGGCTATTGCGACCTCATCACCGTGGACATAGAGCCGGGCGACATCATCACCGTTACCGACAACGGGCGCGGCATACCTGTCGGCATTCAGCAAAAGACGGGTCTTCCCGCTGTAGAGGTGGTATTCACCATTCTGCACGCGGGCGGCAAGTTCGGCGGCAGCGGCTACAAGGTTTCGGGCGGTCTGCACGGCGTGGGCGCGTCGGTAGTCAATGCCCTCTCAGAGTGGCTGGAGGTCGAGGTCAGCGACGGCGAGCATGTGCATTACCAGCGGTTTGAGCGCGGCAAGAAATCCTGCGAGCTGCACATTATCGGCGACACCGACAAGCGCGGCACCAAGGTGCGCTTCAAGGCTGACCCCGAGATGTTTAAGGAAACCACGGTTTACGACTTCGAGGTGCTTCAAACCCGCCTGAGAGAGCAGGCGTTCCTCAACGCCGGCATACACATAAGGCTGACTGACCTGCGCGGCGATGAGCCGATAAGCGAAAGCTACTGCTATGAGGGCGGCATACGCTCCTTTGTAGAATACATCCACGAAAAGAAGGCGGTCGAGCTGCTTCACCCCGACGTCATGCATTTCGCCTGCGTTTCAGCCGACGGCAACGCAACCGCCGAGGTCGCTATGCAGTACAACATGGATTACAGCGAGTTTACACTCTCATTTGCCAATAACATCCGCACCGTGGACGGCGGTACGCACGAGGAAGGCTTCAAGCGCGCCCTTACACGCGTTATGAACGACTACGCCCGCAAATTCGGCATACTCAAGGACAACGACCGCAACTTCACGGGCGACGACGTGCGCGAGGGTCTGACCACCGTTATCAGCGTAAAGCTCAAGGAGGCGCAGTTTGAGGGTCAGACCAAGGGCAAGCTTGGCAATACAGAAATCCGCACTCTGGTGGACGGGCTTATCTCCGAAAAGCTTATGAATTACCTGGAGGAGAATCCGCAGACTGCCAAGGCTATATTCAACAAGGCTCTCGAAGCCTCACGTGCCCGTGACGCAGCCCGCAAGGCAAGAGACGCAGCCCGCCGCAAGACTGCGTTTGACAACGCTTCGCTGCCCGGCAAGCTCGCCGACTGCTCTGACCGCGACCCGAAAAACACCGAAATCTATATCGTTGAGGGCGACTCGGCAGGCGGCTCTGCAAAGGGCGGACGTGACAGACGCTTTCAGGCTATACTGCCGCTGTGGGGCAAGATGCTCAACGTCGAAAAGGCGCGCCTTGATAAGGTCTACGGCAACGATAAGCTGATGCCTGTCGTCACGGCTCTCGGCTGCGGCATAGGCGAGGAATTTGACATATCAAAGCTGCGCTACGGCAAGGTAATTATCATGGCGGATGCCGATGTGGACGGCTCGCATATCCGCACCCTGCTGCTGACCTTCTTCTTCCGCTTCATGCGCCCTCTCATTGAGAACGGCAACGTCTGCATTGCGCAGCCTCCGCTCTACCGCATTACCCGCAAAAAGGTCGAGCTTGATGCCTACAGCGAGGAGGATAAGGACAGAATAGTCCGCGAGCTGGGCGGCACGGCTACCGTCAAAAAAGTCACGGAGGAGGGCGACGCCCCCGACGCAGTTCACTATAAAATCACCAAGAAGGACGCTCACCTTTATGCCTATTCCGATGAGGAGCGCGATAAGATTCTCGCCGAAATAGGCGGCTCAGAGGACGTTCAGCGATATAAAGGTCTGGGCGAGATGGACTCCGAGCAGCTCTGGGAGACTACAATGAACCCCGCGACGCGCATTATGCTGAGAGTGACCATGGACGACGCCAGAGCGGCCGACGAGATATTCTCAATACTGATGGGCGACAAGGTCGAGCCGCGCAGAGAGTTCATCGAGCAGAACGCAAAGTATGTAAAGAACCTCGACGTCTGATGTATGTATGATAAGGTGCAGCGGTAAAATAAAAAGCTGTCGAAGCAATTGTTTTACAGCATTTTCCATAAAACGCGAATTTCATAAAAAATCTTTCCACAGCGGCGGGATGCCCATAAATCGGGAAAATTCGACATGCACAGGTGGACAACCGTGAATTGATGTTGAAAACTCGGTGGAAAAGGTTGATAACTTACTGTAATATTTTTGAAATTAATAAAATTAAAAACTTAAAGTTATTAAATAAACTGTTAAAACTTAAAGTATTAACAGTTTCCACGGAGTTTTCCACATGCGTATGTTGAATTAAAGTGGATTTTTGATGAAAATATTAAAACTCGGTATAAAACTGTTAAAATCTGTGGCAAACTCACGCGATTATTACATTTTGTATCGCAAAAATTGAAAGAGCTTATCAACAATCGGTTTAAGGGATGAGTTTTAGTAAATCGTAAATCTATCTGCGTGGCGTCCACTTGAAAATCTTCGATTTTCTCGTTAGTTTCTTATGGGCTTCGCATGTGTGCGTTTTCCTATTGCAAGTTTCTCTTGCACTTTAGTTTTGTGGTGGCTTTGCCCCAGCCATTCAAGGAATGGCGATCTCCCTTTGGATTCCCGATGTTGCGTACTCTTTATTAATTTATACTCTATTTGCGGGGGCGATATTATTGCGGGTAAAAAACGCGGATTTTACCGCAAAATTTGAAGAATGGTACATCAAAAATCCAAACGAGTGCTACGGCGAGATGAGCTATATCAACAATGAAGCCGATGTCCGCACCGCGTGGATGAAATACCGGCGGTTGTACAACAGCGGTCACAGGGTATTTATGAATGTATTCAGCCTGCTGGCGGGAATCGCGGTGATGGTGATGAATACAATATTATATATGGCGTCGCTTAAAAGCTTTGATGTGTATTACAGCGTATCAACCTTTGTCGGTATTACGGTTGTGGGTATAGTAATAATGCTGATGCCGCTGTGGGACGCTGCTGTGGGCAGATACAGGGCGGAAAGACACATAAATGACGCGCTCGCCGCCGGCTTTGCAGGTGTGGTCTGCGGCTGTCGGTTTTACAATGACCGTGTGGAATTTATCTCCTGCCGCGAGCATGTGATATACCACATAGAGGATATTGAATATATATATGAATGTGCCGACGGTCTTTATTTCATGATATACGGCGGCGGGCTGAGGTATATCCCTGCAAGGTTTTTTGACAGCGAATTTGCCCGCATTGTGACCGAGCGGCTGAGCGTTACCGGCTTTGATATTTACCGCCGCAGACAATACATGACGGTCATGCCCGAGGCGGAGCAGGCAGGCAGTTTCAGCCCGCCTGAGGTCGAGCAGTGTGAGCCGGTCATGGAACTTAATTACATCATCGACCGCCGCGCGGCAATGCGGCTCACAGGCTGCGGTCGGCTGCGTCCGATAGAGCTGATTCATCTGACGGCGGCGGCGGTTCTGGGCATTTGCATTGGGTATATGATATTATTCCGGGATATAGGCACCCTGCTCAACCGCGTAATACTGATTTTGGATGTAATCTATATTCTGATTTGTCTGCTGCTGCATTTTTCGGGAATAAATCTGGAATGTGACCGATATGCCGGCAAATACGCCGCGCGCTTTTTTGAGGGGCATATGTCGGTAATAGACGAAAGCTCGGTCACAAAAATAGATTATCGCAATATACGCTCCGTGCAGTGTAAAAAGGAATGCTGTATATTAAACACCGACTGGGCAGACGGCAGGCGCAGCATTGTAATTCCATATTACGCCCTGACGGATGTTGACGAATTTCTCGGCTTCATGCGGGCGGTGGGGTTGATAAAACAATAATTTATCTGACGATACACAATTTTTAAATAAAAAATTTTGATGAAATACGGGTGATTTCCAATGGAATATGAAGGACACGAAAACCAAAAGATATATGACGTAGACATAGAAAAGGAAATGAGAAAATCATTCCTTGATTACTCCATGTCGGTCATTATATCGCGCGCGCTGCCGGATGTCCGCGACGGACTTAAGCCGGTTCACAGAAGAATTCTCTACACCATGTATGAGGACGGTCTGTATCCCGAAAGGGCATATAAAAAGTGCGCCACCACCGTCGGTGCCGTGCTGGGTCGTTATCATCCCCACGGCGACGCTTCGGTATATGACGCGTTGGTCAGACTTGCGCAGGACTTTTCCATGAGATACATGCTGGTTGACGGTCACGGAAACTTCGGTTCTGTTGACGGCGACCCGCCTGCCGCATACCGTTATACCGAGGCCAAGATGAGCAAGATTTCTCTGGAAATGCTCACCGACATAGACAAGGAAACCGTTGACTACGGTCCGAACTTCGATGACTCTCACCAGGAGCCTAAGGTTCTGCCCTCCAGATACCCCAATCTGCTGGTAAACGGCTCATCGGGTATCGCCGTGGGCATGGCTACAAATATCGCTCCCCACAACCTCCGTGAGACTATTGACGCGGTGTGTCTGCTGCTCAAAAATCCCGACGCCACCCTCGACGAGCTTATGGAGTGCATCAAAGGTCCTGACTTTCCGACAGGCGGCATAATTATGGGTCGCTCCGGTATTCGCGCGGCATATGCCACAGGGCGCGGCAAGATCACCGTGCGCGCCAAGGCTGAAATAGTAGAGCGCAGCAACGGCAGATTCCAGATAGTCGTGACCGAGCTTCCCTATCAGGTCAACAAGGCGCGCCTTATCGAGAGCATAAGTGATCTGGTAAAGGAAAAACGCCTGGAGGGCATCAGCAATTGCGACGACCACTCCGACCGCGAGGGCATGAGAATTACAATAGACGTAAAGCGCGACGCTTCGCCGAACGTGGTGCTGAATAATCTCTTTAAAAACACAAATATGCAGATAACCTTCGGCGCGATTCACCTGGCTATCGTAAACGGTGAGCCGAAAATTCTCACCCTCAAGCAGATGCTGGAATATTACATTCAGCACCAGCTTGAAGTTATCCTGCGCCGCACTATATTTGACCTCAAAAAGGCTCAGGAGCGCGCCCATATATTGGAGGCTCTCAAGGTTGCGCTGGACTTCATTGATGAGGTTATCGCGATTCTCCGCTCCTCAAAGTCGATTCAGGACGGCAAGAACAGACTTATGGAGCGTTTCGGCTTTGACGATGTGCAGGCTCAGGCTATAGTTCAGATGCGTCTGGGACAGCTCACCGGCATGGAAAAGGATAAGCTGGAGGCAGAATTAAAGGCTTTGATGGAAAAAATCGAGGACTGCAACGACATTATCGCCCGCGAGGAACGCCGCCGAGATATTATCATTGAGGAATCTCAGGAGATTGCCCGCAAGTTCGGCGATGAAAGACGCACGGCGATTGAAACCGTATCGGGCGAAATGGATGTCGAGGATCTCATAAAGGAAGAGGACTGCGTCATAACCTTCACCTCATTCGGCTATGTCAAGCGTCAGAAGCTCGACACATATCAGATACAGCACCGCGGTGGTCGCGGAGTCAGCGGCATGTCAAGGCGTGAGGAGGACACCCCCACCGAGATGTTTATCACCTCGACCCACGATTATGTTATGTTCTTCTCCGACAAAGGACGCGTCTACCGCCTCAAGGGCTATGAAATTCCCGAAGGCTCGCGCGCCTCAAAGGGCATTAATATAGTCAATCTGCTTCCTCTTGAGGGCGAGGAAAAGATTACGGGCATGATCCGCGTAAAGCGAGAGTATGAGCATGAAATGTATCTTGTCATGGTCACAAAGCAGGGTCTTATCAAGCGCACCGAGCTGAGCGCATTCGATAACGTGCGCAAAAAGGGACTTATCGCCCTCAGCCTGCGCGATGACGATTCACTCGTCTGGACTCGTCTGACCGACGGCAGCAGGGATTTGCTTGTGGCCACACGCAAGGGCTACTGCATACGCTTCAATGAAACCGATGTCCGCACGATGGGCAGAGGTGCGGCAGGCGTCCGAGCAATCAAGCTGCGTGAGGGCGATGATGTAATAGGCATGTCTATTCTCCGTGAGAATGGCAGAGTGCTGACCGTGAGCGAAACCGGCTACGGCAGGCTTACGCCTATAAGTGATTACAGACTGCAGAGCCGCGGCGGCATGGGCATCAAGAATTACCGCGAGGAAAACGGCGACGTTGCCGCGATCCGAGTGGTTGACGACAATGACGACGTTATCATTATTAACGATTCGGGCGTGATTATACGAATCGCCGTCAATGAGATTCGCGAATGTGCCAGACCCAGCAAGGGCGTGCGCGTGATGAAGATAGAAGACGGCGGCAATGTGGTTGCGCTTGCCCGAGTGCCTCACGAGGACGGCGGGCAGACCGACTCTGTGGATAATAACGTGGAGGATGAAGAAATAACCGGCGATGATGAAGTGGTGGAAGCTGAAGCATCTGATGAAGAATAATTGAAGCTAAATCAGTCAGCAGTGTTTTTTTCACTGCTGACTGATTTTTTGTTGGGATTGTAAATCATAATTTACAGTAGCACTAAAGGAGAGCATGTACAATGGGAATCCAAGGGGGCAGGCCCTCTTGGCGGGGTCGAGGGGCAGCGCCCATCGTAGGGGTTCGGGGGCAACGCCCCTGACCACCCAATATAAATTATAATTTATCGGTGTATTTTGCCGCAAATGTAAAATATTTCAAATAATTACCATTATCACAATGCTGTTACTATTGTTGACTAATCCGCCGGAGATGTATATAATTTAATTATAAATCATACATTTATTGGAAG
>JAQXFQ010000151.1 GCA_029005175.1 Bacillota bacterium | reverse complement strand
GGGCATAGATAAATTGCAGCATCGGGTTGGATTTGGGGATAATTACGGGGCGGTCATTGATGAGGTGGTCGAAAATGAAGCTCTCGCGCTGTGCGTAATTGTTCTCGCCGTAGACGTATGGCGGGCGCAGGAACACAGTCTTGACGGAGGTATCCGCAAATGCCGTGCTGTATGTATTTTCGGCGGCGATTTTGTCTGTGCCGTACTCCGTCCAATATTTATTGGCGGCGAGGTTGTCGGATTCCTTAAACGGAATGTGCAGATTTTCCGCGTCGTAAACCGCGCTGGAGCTGATGAAAACCAGCATTTTCAGTGAGGAACGATTCTCAAGCGAGTTCACTAAAATATCCGCCTGTGAAGCGTTAAGTCCGCACACATCGACAATGTAATCGAAATAATGTCCGCGCAGAACCTCTTTCATCTGCTGTGCGTCGTTTCGGTCACAAACGAGCTGGTTCATGCTGCGCGGCGCGGGTTGGCTGCCCCTGTTGAGAAGCGTAATTTCAGCGTTTCGGGAAAGCCTTTCGGCTATTGCCTTGCCGATGAAGTAGCTTCCGCCCATGATGAGTATTTTTGACATAGTAAAGAACCTCCTGAACAAAATGCATTGTAAATGATAATTTATCTGATTGACGTCCACTCGCAAATCTTCGATTTTCTCGTTAGTTTTTTAGGGGCTTCGCATAGGCTGCTTTTCCGATTGCAAGTTTTTCTTGCACTTTGGCTTTGTGGTGGCTTTGCCCCCACCCCCCCACAATGGGCGCTGCCCCTTGACCCCGCCAAGAGGGCCTGCCCCCTTGGATTCCCATTGTAGTTGTCCTACTTTAGTGCTACTGTAAATTATGATTTATTGTACTGATTTTATATTAGCACCCTCAGGAAAATATATCAAGCTTTGTGTGACAAACAGTTTAAATTTAGGGATAAATCAGTTTATCTGCCTGTCGCAAGGCAACAAAAAATCACCCGCCGAGGTTCGTCGATTTAATCGACTGACCCCGACGGGCGTTAATTTTATTTATAATGTGAAATTATTCATCTTTAAGGAATACTGCGCCCTGTGAGCCGCTGCTTACATGCTGATAGTAGCGTGCGAGGTAGCCCTTGAGCTTCTTATCGGGGGCGACCCATGCCGCGCGGCGTTTTTCGATTTCTTCATCGGAAACCTCGAGAGTGAGTGAGCGGTTTGTTATGTCAACATTGATCATATCGCCGTCCTGAATCAGACCGATAAGTCCGCCTGCTGCTGCTTCGGGGGATACATGACCGATAGCCGCGCCTCTTGTTGCGCCGCTGAAACGACCGTCGGTGATGAGGGCAACCGACTTATCCAGACCCATTCCCACGAGTGCGGAGGTGGGGGTGAGCATTTCGCGCATGCCCGGACCGCCCTTAGGTCCTTCGTAGCGGATGACAACAACGTCGCCCGCTTCAATCTTGCCGCCGAGGATAGCCGCGCTGGCATCCTCTTCGCAGTCGAAGCACTTGGCAGGTCCGCTGTGCTGCATCATTTCGGGAGCAACCGCGCCCTGCTTGACTACTGCGCCTTCCTCGGCTATGTTGCCGCGGAGCACCGCAATGCCGCCGTCCTTGCGGTGGGGATTGTCGAGTGTGCGTATAACCGTGCCGTCTGCGGGAAGAGCGTCAGCGATTCTGTCGGCGACCTTGCCCGAAACGGTCAGGCAGTCGGTGTTGATGAGGTCGGCCTTGCTTAGCTCACGGAGAACGGCTTCAATGCCGCCCATGGCGTCCAGATCCTCAATGAAAGTCTGCCCTGCGGGGTTCAGCTTGCAAATCTGGGGAGTTGTCTTGCTGATTTCGTCGATTATCTCCATGTTGATCGGGCAGCCTGCTTCATAAGCGATTGCCGTGAGGTGGAGAACGGTATTTGTGGAGCAGCCGAGAGCCATTTCACAGCGGAGCGCATTTTCCAGAGCCTTGGGCGTGATGATGTCGAGGGGTTTGATGTCCTCTTTGAGCAGGTCAAGCACTCTTTCGCCCGCCATTTTAGCAAGGCGGCGGCGTTTGGAGGATACTGCCAGGCAGGTTGCCGTGCCGGGGAGGGACATGCCGATTGCCTCGGTCAGGCAGTTCATGGAGTTGGCTGTGTACATGCCCGAGCAGGAGCCGCATGTGGGGCAGGCCTTTGTCTCAAGCTCAAGGAGCTTTTCGGCTGTAATCTTGCCTGCGGAGTAGCTGCCCACTGCCTCGAACATCTCGGAAAGACCGTACTTGTCGCCGTCGCACTTGCCCGACATCATGGGTCCGCCGCTGATGAAGATTGCGGGGATATTCAAGCGGCAGGCGGCGAGCAGCATGCCGGGAACGATCTTGTCGCAGTTGGGGATAAATACGACTGCGTCCATCGGGTGAGCGGTGAGCATGACCTCGATGGAGTCGGCAATCAGCTCACGGGAGGGCAGGGAATATTTCATACCGGGGTGGTTCATGGCCAGACCGTCGCAAACGCCGATTGTCTGGAACTCAAAGGGAACGCCGCCTGCGTTGCGGATACCCGCCTTGACAGCTTCTCCAATCTCGCGCAGGTGCATATGACCGGGGATGTACTCGCTGTAGGAATTGACAACGCCGATAAAGGGACGCTGCATTTCGGAATCTGTGATAGAGAGAGCCTTGAGCAGTGAGCGGTGAGGTGCTCTGGCCGGACCCTCTTTAAGCATATCGCTTCTCATAATAGAATTACCTCCTGAAATTTATGTAAATTATTGTTACTCAGCATATTGCTCCTTTTATTTTAAAACGAAATCGCATAATTGTCAACAATTCCGCGCACATACGGTGAGAATTAATTTTGCGTTAATTTATCAGGTGCGGCAAATGCAGAAAAATTCCCCGCCGAGACGAATTTTTTTCGTCCAGGCGGGGTGAGGAATTTAACAAAATTGATAATTCGTTATTACATTTGTTTCCATGATTCAACATGTTTGGTAAGTTCTGATTGAATATCTTCTGATTTTATGGTGCCGCTGTAAATTTCTTGGAAGAGATTTTCTGAATCAGTCCACCAGTCCAATGGAAGTACTTCATGTGGAACAATATATTCACCTTGTTTCATACAGGCATATGTTAATGGATCTGATTTAATGACATCATTGTCAAGCAGTGCAAGAGCGGTAGGTACAGTGCCATTTATTTCATATCTTTTTAACTGTACTTCCTCACTTGCAAGATATTGAGCCAGTGCAAATGCGACTTCCGGTTCATTAGATGTCGCATTAACTGCATAATATTCACATCCGCCAAAACAAGTCATTTGGTATGTGCGTCCATTGATTGTGACTTTTGGAAGCATTTCAACACCAAAATTCTCGCCTAATGCGGTCTTATATTTATTGGCAGCCCAAAAACCGTCGAGGGCAGCTGCGATCATTCCATCTTTCATACAAGTTACTATATCAATACTATTACTAATTAAAATATTTGAATTATTGGCTTGTACAAATTTAAGTGCTTCTACACATTCTGCACTGTCAAATGTACAAATATCTTTGTTCCCTCCTGTGAAAAGCTTCGCATTGGTTGTAAAATACCAAGTTGATGTATTCCATGATGATGAATTCATAGCCAAGTTTTTTATATTTCCAAAAGACTTTTCTAGCATTACATTTAAACTTTTAACATCATCTTCGGTATAAAGTGATGTGTTATAGTACATAATCTGAGCAGTATCTGGAGCATAGGGATAGCCATAATAATTTCCATTGTAAAATGTTGTATTAGCCATAGGTTGACCGACAAGATTGATTACGTCATCAGAAGACGTTGTTATCGGATAAATTGCTTGATTATCCGCAAGTGACTTTGTTGATTGATAATGAGTGCAAAAAACATCACCCATTGAGTCTATGTCAAGAAGGTCTATATAGTTATAATTACCCATTACAATATTAATAGTCACAGAATTAACATCATCATTTTCTTCAGTATATTTTTTTGAAAAATAAGAGCACATTTCGTATAATAAGGATTCATCGTCATACTCATAGGTACTTGTAAGCGTAAGTGTTACATCTCTTGCTTCTCCATAAGTTTCGGATGCTGCGCTTTTATAGTTGATTTTGTCTTTGCTTTGACACAATACAATTACAATTGAACTTATTAATATCAATGCAACTGCTACAGAAACAAACGATGTTTTATTTTTATTCAAAAAATTTTTAACGGATTGTTTTTTAAGTTCTTTATATCTGCGTCGTTCTTCTTCCAGTTTTAATTGAGCTTGTCGCTGGCGCTGTTCCTCTTGGAGTTTTAATTGAGCCTGTCGCTGGCGCTGTTCCTCTTGGAGTTTTAATTGAGCCTGTTGCTGGCGCTGCTCCTCTTCCAGTTTTAATTGGGCTTGTCGCTGACGATCTTCCTCTTCAAGCCTTTTTTGTTCTTTAATTCGCGCTTCTTCCTCGATTTCTGATTGATATGGTGGAATAATTATTTCAGTTCCTGTATACATACCTAAAATCTTTTTTATAAATTTTACTAATTCTTTAATCTCATTTGATTTAAATGATTGCAGTGTACGAAGACCTCTAGGAGCTTCTTTGGGTGACATTCCCTCAAGATATGTGATAATTTCTCCGTGGGGCTTGAGTTTTTCCCATATATCATTCTGAAAGGTTTCCCATTCATATTTTACCCATTCAGCTTCCATGTTTTCGCATTTTGTTCCTACAACCACTAATATCTGTGCTTGGTCAAGAGCGTCATCAATTTGACGTCTAAATCTTGAGGTAAGTAAATCCTTTTCACTGAAAAATGCAGTTATCCCATTTACCTGCAGTGTTTTATGTAAATGTTCTGCAAGCTCACAATCTCGCGTTTTTCCGCCTCCATCTAAATCATTCCGTTTAAATGAAATAAATACAGAATATTTCTCATTTTGCATATTAACACTCCATTCGATTTGCTGATACGCTTTTTAATAAATTATACCATCTGTTACAAATAAATTCAAGAAAATTTAACATAATTCGCCGTGTAAATTAAAAATTTATTTTAAACCTGTTAGGTGTAAAATAAACCTGTTAGGTGTAAAATTACCACAAAACTTTGTCTGATTTTAGCCGGAGAAATATTATAAACCCGCAGTCG
>JAQXFQ010000150.1 GCA_029005175.1 Bacillota bacterium | reverse complement strand
GATTTTCGAGTGGACGTTACGCAGTTAAATTATGATTTATTGTACATATCTACTCATTTATAGTTGTAAAAAGATATGCGGTTTGAAACAAATAATTTCAAACCGCATATCTTTTATTTTTAGAAAAGCTTGCCTTTCTTTTTCTTGGCAAACTTTGAAAGGTCCGTACCCATGGACTTTTCAAGCTGCATTATCAATTCCCTCTGCTCCTCGGTCACATTTTTAGGCACCGCAATGGTGAAATGCACATACTGGTCGCCCTTCAAGCGAGAATTTAAACGCTGAATACCCTTGCCCTGCATGCGGTTGATGTCACCCGGCTGTGTGCCTGCGGGAATCTTTATCTTGACATTGCCGTCGAGCGTAGGAACTTCAATATCTGCGCCCAAAACAGCCTGACCGTAGCTGATAGGCTGCTCCATATGAACATCGTAGCCGTCGCGCTCAAAGACGGGATGAGGACGGATGCCGACCTCGACGAACAAATCACCGGCCGAGCCGCCGTTGCTACCCTGGTCGCCCGCACCTGTTACGCGCACCTGCTGACCTTCGTCCACACCTGCGGGAAAATCTACCGTCTTGGTGCTTGTCACGCGCACCTTGCCCATGCCGCTGCACTTCGAGCATTTCTGTTCGATGATTTTACCTGTTCCGCGGCACTTTTCGCAGGCGTGCTGTGACTGAATAACGCCGAACGGAGTGCGCTGATTTACACGGACATAGCCAGTACCGTTACAATCGGGGCAGGTCTTGGGCGATGTTCCGGGTTTTGCGCCCGTACCGCCGCATTCGTTGCAGGTTTCTACACGCTTGTAGCTTACTTCCTTGCGGCAGCCCTTGGCAGCCTCCTCAAATGAAAGCATCACCGACTGGCGGATGTCTGCGCCTCTGCGGGGAGCGTTGGGGTTGGAGCGTCCGCCGCCGCCGAATCCGCCGCCGAAAAAGCTGCTGAAAATATCGCCCAAATCTCCGAAATCCACGTTGTAGCTGCCTGCGCCGCCAGCACCGTAATTCGGGTCAACGCCCGCATGACCGAACTGGTCGTAGCGCGCGCGCTTTTCACTGTCGGAAAGCACCTCGTAGGCTTCGCCGACCTCCTTGAACTTTTCCTCGGCAGTTTTATCACCGGGGTTCAGGTCTGGGTGATATTTCTTTGCCATTTGTCTGTATGCTTTTTTTATGTCAGCCTCGGATGCGCCCTTTTGCAAGCCGAGAACCTCGTAATAATCTCTTTTTGTGTCAGCCACAGTAATTCGTCCTTTCACTGTATTACAGCGTATTTTGATTTGATAGACTGCGGCGCAGTCGTATGTTATTCATTATAGAATATTCGCGATAAAACGTCAATAGCCCCAGCGCATGATGTATCCGAATTGATAATAATTTTTCAAATTTATACTAAAGGAATCATTTGCAATTCCCGAATAAAACTATTGGGACGATTGACACCGCCCCAATAGTTTTTATTTATTTGTCAAAAAGGAATTACAAGAAAATTAGTTGTTTTCAACGTCGTTGTAGCCGCCGTTGTTGTCCTCAAAGTTTGCGTCATAAGCGCCGCCGTTAGGAGCCTGAGGTCCGCCTGCTGCGCCGCCCTGTTCCTTATAAAGCTGCTCGCTGAGCTTGTAAAGCTCCTGCTGCAGAGCTTCTGTCTTAGCCTTAACCTCGTCTGCGGGAGCGGAATCCTTCACAGCGCGGAGGTCATCAATCTTGGACTGAACAGCGGATTTGGTGGAGGCATCAGCCTTATCGCCGAGGTCTTCGAGAAGCTTTTCGGTCTGATAGATAGCCTGATCGGCGTTGTTGCGAATGTCAACCTCTTCTCTGCGCTTTGCGTCCTCTGCGGCGTACTTCTCAGCGTCCTTAACAGCTCTCTCAATGTCAGCCTTATCCATGGATGTGGAGGAGGTGATTGTGATGTGCTGCTCCTTGCCCGTGCCCTTATCTCTTGCGGATACATTTACGATACCGTTAGCGTCGATGTCGAATGTAACCTCAATCTGCGGGATGCCGCGGCGTGCGGGAGCAATGCCGTCGAGGTGGAATACGCCGAGCAGTTTGTTGTCTCTGGAGAATTCGCGCTCGCCCTGGAGAACCTTAACCTCAACAGAGGTCTGATTGTCTGCGGCTGTGGTGAATACCTGTGATTTCTTTGCGGGGATTGTTGTATTTCTTTCGATAATCTTTGTGCAAACCTCGCCCATGGTTTCAATGCCGAGTGAAAGGGGAGTTACGTCGAGAAGGAGCATGCCTTCAACCTCGCCGCCGAGAACACCGCCCTGAAGAGCAGCGCCGAGAGCAACACATTCATCCGGGTTAATGCCCTTGAACGGATCTTTGCCGATGAGCTTCTTTACAGCCTCCTGAACGGCGGGGATTCTGGATGAACCGCCGACCATGAGCACCTTGTCTATGTCGCTGACTGAAAGTCCGCTGTCGGAGAGAGCCTGGCGAACCGGCCCCATTGTCTTATCAACGAGGTCTGCTGTGAGTTCGTTGAATTTCGCTCTGGTGAGAGTGAGGTCGAGGTGCTTAGGTCCTGTGGAGTCGGAGGTGATGAATGGCAGGTTGATCTGGGAGGTTGTCACGCCGGAAAGCTCAATCTTAGCCTTTTCTGCGGCTTCCTTGAGTCTCTGCATTGCCATCTTGTCGTTGGAAAGATCGATTCCGTCGCTTCTGCGGAATTCTTCGCAGATCCAGTTGATGATTCTTGCGTCGAAGTCATCGCCGCCCAGGCGGTTGTTGCCGGCTGTAGCGAGAACTTCCTGAACGCCGTCGCCCATTTCGATGATGGAAACATCGAATGTACCGCCGCCGAGGTCATAAACCATAACCTTCTGGTCGGTTTCCTTGTCAATACCGTAGGAAAGGGCTGCGGCTGTAGGCTCGTTTATAATTCTCTTAACGTCCAAACCTGCAATTTTACCTGCGTCCTTTGTTGCCTGACGCTGTGCGTCTGTGAAGTATGCGGGGACGGTGATAACCGCGCTTGTTACCTTTTCGCCGAGATATGCTTCCGCGTCAGCCTTGAGCTTTTGCAGAATCATAGCGGAAATTTCCTGAGGTGTGTATTTTTTGTCATCGATAGAAACCGTGTGGTTTGTGCCCATTTCTCTCTTAATGGAAGAAATAGTTCTGTCAGGGTTTGTGATAGCCTGACGCTTTGCGACTGTACCGACCATTCTCTCGCCGGTCTTGCTGAAGCCTACAACAGAAGGAGTTGTTCTTGCGCCTTCACTGTTGGGAATGACGACAGCCTCGCCGCCTTCAATAACTGCCACACATGAGTTTGTTGTACCGAGGTCGATACCGATTGTCTTAGCCATAATAAAGTTCCTCCTATAATTACATCGCGGATTTTGATTTAAGGATACGCCGTTATTCAGCGTTTCCTTAATAATTTTTTATAAAATAGCATTTGGTTTATCCGCAGTATGTTGGTTTGTTGATTTAAATTTTTTTATTTTAAACGGATTTTTCCGTTAATTTGCGGTCTGCACCATTGCCGGGCGAATGACCTTGTCGCCCAGCTTGTAGCCCTTTTGCAGAACTACCGCAATCGCGCCGGATTCAATGCCCTCTGCGTCAGTCGTGCCTACGCAGTGATGTATGTTGGGGTCGAATGCATCTCCGACCGCGCCGAATGCCGACACACCGAGCTTTTCGAGTGCCTGCACTGCCTGAGTATTTATCATCTCAACGCCCTTGCGCATATCCTCGGCTGATGCGTTTTCCGCAGCGAGTGCGCGCTCCACGTTGTCAATGATTGGCAGGAGAGTTGCAACGCTTGACGCTGTTACGTCCGCGTAAAGTGCCTCTTTCTCGCGCTGTGAACGCTTTCTGAAATTATCGTATTCAGCAGCCAGTCTGAGCCTGAGGTCGGTGATCTTTGCAAGCTCCGCCTTGATAGTTTCAAGCTCTGCCTTAGTATCTGCCAAGGTTTTCTGCAAAGCGGGCAAATCTGCGTTTTCTGCGCTTTCTGCTTTTTCTGCTTTCTGCTCTGCCGCAGTTCCTTCGGCGGTTGCTTCTTTAGCAGTTTCCTCGGTTTGTGCCGGCTCAGCAGAATTTTTTACTTCCTCTGCTTCGTTTTCGTCTGCCTTTTTCTTGTTGTTAAACAAAATCGAGCAGCCCCTTTCCATGATATAATTTTTTTACAATTTTAATGTCTGTCGGCTCAGCTTAAAATGTTTCTCAGCATATTGCCGACTGCGTCCGCGAAATAGTCGATGTAGGGGATAAGTCGTGCATAATTCATCCTTGTGGGACCCACCACGCCTATCCATCCCGCCGTCTGACCGCCGCCGTAATACCGTTCGGTAATCATGCTCGTTCCCTCAAGCTCGGGACGCTGGGATTCGTTGCCTATCAATATGCAGGTTCTGCCGCTGTTTGCAAAGCCGTTGCCTTCGCCCAGCAAATCCGCAATTGCGCCTCGTTTTTCCATAAAATCCATGATTCCCGCAAGCTGCCACTCGGCAAATACACCCCGCGCCAGCATGCTCGACTGCCCCTCCATGATGACCTGCATATCTTCCGATTCCCTCACGCATTCTTTAGCCGCCTCAAACAAAGGCTGCATCGTTCCCCACAAATCGCCGAGTCTGACCGCTGTTTCAGTGATAAATTCATCGTCAACAGCCGACGCAGGCATATTCAGCAATCTGTCTCTCAACACAGCGCGGAAGCCCTCGAGTATATCGGGTGACACGTCAACGCTCAGCCGGCAAATGCGCGTTTTGAGTATGGTGGGTGAAATCATTATCAGCAGCATTACCGAACGCCCGCCTACTATCATCAGCTCGACGTTGGTAACCTTGGGGTGCTGGTCGATCGGATTGGTTACTACTGAGAGCAGACCGGTCTGCTCGGCAATCAGCGAGGCTGTGACCTCAAGAAATTTGTTCGGGTCATAGCTGAATTCCGAGAGTCTGCGGTCGATCTCGCCCTGCAGCTCCAGGGGAAGCTCGTGATTACCCATCATCAGGTGGTCGACATAAAGCCGATAGCCGCGTTGAGAGGGAATTCGTCCCGAGGAGGTGTGCGGCTGCTCCAGGTATCCGCTTGCCACAAGCTCCGCCATATCGTTGCGGATAGTGGCGGACGAAACCGAATTTTCCAACGCTGCCGCGAGAGCCTTGCTGGCGATAGGCTCGCCCGTCTGAACGTAACTTTCGATTATCGAAGCCAGTATTTTGAGTTTTCTTGCTCTTGGCTCCATTTAATCATAACCGTCCTTATCGAATGTTGATTGTCTGAAAAGGATTTATATTTCAGACCTTCACCTCTGATTTTATGAATTAGCACTCTCGATAACCGAGTGCTAATTCATGATTATAATTTACCACTTCCTGCCGCCGTTGTCAAGAGGTTAATGTGAATATTATGTTAATCTATAATTATCTTTTTCTGAATTAGTGAAAAAACATCATGTATTCTCGGATAACGGATAATAATTTTATGATTGTGATAAATTATAAAGGTGATAAGCGCGCCAATAAATCATAATTTAGCGGAGAGTACGCAACATCGGGAATCCAAGGGGGCAGGCCCTCTTGGCGGGGTCGAGGGGCAGCGCCCATCGTGGGGGCGTGGGGGCAACGCCAC
>JAQXFQ010000149.1 GCA_029005175.1 Bacillota bacterium | reverse complement strand
TGCTTGGAATCAGGCTGACGGAAAATTCATTAGGACATGTATCCGCAAAATCAAATTCCAGCATGCTGCCCGGCTGAGCCACAAGGTATGAGCCGTAAAGCTGCGGCTTTATGTCTGAAGATGACACAGCGGATTGAACATTGGACGCAAGTATAATCGAATTGTTAAGCTTTACTGACACAGCATTATACTCAAAAGACCCCGACTGCACCCGCACACCGCTTGCTACGGCATAAGCGGGGGACGTCCCTGCCGCATTGCCGGAATACCAGACAGATACCGTGGAGCCCAGCTTAATTCCGTTGAGATTCTCGTATTTTTCACGGTTTACATCTTCCACTCTCGTCTTTGATGACACGAATACATATACCTTGTTCTCGGGCGAATTAGTGCTTTTTTCCGACGGTTCAATAAGCATATTCAATCCCTCACGGTCATAGGTTATGCTTGTGACCGTACCTGAAATATTCGGCGCCACATCAGGAATAGAATCATCGGTGACTATTACCGAATTGCTTGCCAGCGGGGGCTGGTCGGTATCTCCGTTGGAGCAGGACGATGCACTGAAAACGAGCATAGCTGCCAGCAGCAGAGTTAAATATTTTTTCATTACGTTTCCCCTCTTTAACATTTAATTGATGCCTTTGATTTAGAGCCTATCCGCAAATACAGTTTTTTACATCTTATAATACATCAAATTAGCCAATTTGTCCATAGGAAATTTAGATATAAAATTAATAGATTTTTCATAAAAAAAGTGATATACTATACAAATATCCAATATTTTGTACATATTATCCACATTTTTTATCTATATTAGAAAAATTCAACTTATCTATCAACGGAACGAGGGTGAAAAATATGACCGGATTGCTGGGACTTATTATGAATGCAAACAATCTTTTTGACTTTGGCGTGTGCAGCTTTCACGATATTGAAGAGGATTTGACAAACTGCCGGAATAAAAGCAAATTGCCAAGCCATGCGGAATCGGTAATATCTGTTGTATTTCCATGCAAAACCGCAGAGCTTGAGCAAAATCCAAATGAAATATTCCGCCTGCGCCGCATAGCCTCTCAAATGCTGCAAATGACATCTGACGCGCTTCGCAAGGCCTTTGACGAATACGAATTTGTGTGGTTTCTTGACAACTCACCTATTCCCGAAGTCAAAGCCGCAGCACAGAGCGGGCTGGGAATAATCGGCGACAGCGGACTGCTTATAACCCCTGATTACGGCTCATTCTGCTTTATGGGAAGCATCGTCACCGATCTGCAGATTCCGGAAACCGGCGGCAAAACAGAATACTGCGAGCACTGTAAAAAGTGCATAAATTTATGTCCCGCACATGCGCTTTCAGAGGAAACAGGCTTTGACAAGGCAAGCTGCGTAAAATACGTTTCCTCATTGAAAACGCCGGGCAATACATTCCTGCTCAGACAGGGCACTGCGGTCAAGGGATGCAACCTCTGCCGCGAGGTTTGCCCTTACAATCAAAACGCAAAAAGCGCTGACAATCATCCCTTCATCAAGGCAGCAAATCATCCCGAATTCATGTTTACCTCAGATGGCGGCTACAAGCCTATGGGCGGTCTGGGTCAGGAAAAATTCAAGCAATTTCCCGGCGAGTAAGTTGTAATATTCAACCTTAAATTGATGATTAATAAAGCATAATATTTTTAACCGCATGATTTTTGCTCACCAAAATCATGCGGTTTTTTGTTTACAAAATTGACAGGCACACAGACAATCCATGCTGAATATTATTGTATTAATATTGTATGTGCGGGGTTGATTTTATGAACTTTCTGTATGCTTTTAAGGACATGGTAGTCGAAGCACTCAGCGAATTATACAGTCTGTTTCTGAGCGTTTCGTCAATCTCAGGATTTCCTCCGCGATTATCTGCAGATGAAGAAAAAAAGTATATCCGAGAAATGACAAGCGGAGACAAGTCAGCAAGACAAAAATTAATTGAACACAATCTGCGCCTTGTAGCTCACATAAGCAAAAAATACAATTCCGCTGCGTCTGACAGCGATGATTTGATTTCAATTGGTACGATAGGACTAATAAAAGCGGTGGATACCTTTCGCCCCGAAAAAGGTCACAAGCTATCTTCCTATGCCGCTATATGCATACAAAACGAAATTCTCATGTACTTGCGCTCGGGCAAAAAAAACTCGCTGGATATTTCAATGAATGAGCCGATTGACACTGACCGACACGGCAATGTACTTACATTAATGGACATAATCGCAGTTGACGATACCATATCTGACGACATCGATCTGTCGATGAAATGCAGCAAACTAAAGCATCTTATTAATTCCGAACTGGATGAAAGAGAGCGTGACATCATCATCAAAAGATACGGTCTGGACGGACACAAGCCGCTTACTCAGATGGAGATTTCAAAAAAAATCGGAATTTCACGCTCATATGTCAGCCGCATCGAAAAGAAAATACTGGAGCGCCTGCGCGATAAAATATAGCGTGTTTTTTCATTTAACTCAAAATATTTCTAAGCTCCCCCAGATTTTCACACACATAATCAATCATAGGCAAAAGCTCGTCCTGCGGCGGAGTCAGGTCAGGTATCATTACGGTAACGCACCCCGCTGTATGGGCGGAAATTATGCCGCTTGGAGAATCCTCCACTGCCATACATTCCTTGCACGGCAAATTCAGCAAACTCGCAGCGCATATGTAAGTATCCGGCGCGGGCTTGCCTTTGGCAACCATTCCCCCTCCTACAACAGCGTCAAATTTATCAAAAAGTCCGTGAGGTGACAGATAATGTTCTGCACGTTTTATCGGCGAGGCTGTGGCCAGCGCAATTTTTATGCCGCGTGATTTGAGATAATCAGCCAATTCTGCCGCACCCGGCTTTAATTCAACGCCGTATTTGTCAATATGCTCCGCCATCAGCTTCCTGCGAAGCTCGCGAATCTGCATATAATCGACAGTCTCGCCAAACCAAGCCTTGAATTTCGGTATAGCTTCTTCGGGTGAGTTGCTGCGAAGCGCCAACCCGTTGGTCTCACTCAGCTCCAGTCCGAATGAGGCGCATGCCTCCCGCCAAAATCTCAGATAAAGCCTTTCGCTGTCTACCAAAACTCCGTCCATATCAAATATTACACCTTTAATCAACATCAAAAACTCCTTAATAACCTCATATTATACCGCAAAGCTTTATTTGATTCCTTAGAAATCAGTGTATTTATTCGATACTCTCTAAATCTCGCATCCATGCTGCATATAGTGCATCAGACGGCATTCTCCAGTCACCTCGCGGCGAGATTGCAACACTGCCCACTTTCGGACCGTCAGGCAGGCAGCTGCGCTTGAATTGCTGCGTAAAGAAGCGGCGAATGAAATTTGCAAGCCACTTTTTGATCACTTCGGGAGAATACCTGCCCTCAAATGTCAGCAAAGCTATTCTATATATCTTGTGCGGTGCAAATCCGCAGCGCATGACGTAATACATGAAGAAATCGTGCAGTTCATATGGACCCACAATGTCCTCCGTGCGCTGGGCAATGTCGCCGTTTTCCTCAGGCGGCAGCAATTCGGGACTCACGGGAGTGTCGAGTACATCGTAAAGCACCGATTTTAACGGCTCGTCCGATGAGGTCGCAAAGTAGTCCACCAGATAACGCACCAATGTTTTCGGAACCCCGGCGTTTACATCGTACAAAGACAAAAGGTCGCCGTTGTAGGTATCCCACCCCAGCGCAAGCTCCGAAAGGTCACCAGTTCCGATAACCAGACCGTTGCATTGATTGGCGGGATTC
>JAQXFQ010000148.1 GCA_029005175.1 Bacillota bacterium | reverse complement strand
AAGCATTGATTCAATCATATCTGCAATATACTCGGCTTCGTATTGTGAGGATGTGAGCGGATGCTTTTGTGATCGTGAAATAAAGTGCATTTCCGCAATCATATCGTCGGATTCCGGATAAACCGCTCTTGCGATCAATTCCTGAGATTCATCGTAGCATACGCCGCCCATTTCCTCCGACATCAAGCCGCGAAAGATGAAATTTATACATTCGGTAACTTCGGGACGGCTGCGGAAGTTTGCTCCCAATGTGATTAATGCCGGATAATCCGGCGTATCGGAATGATACGGTGTGTAACGGCGGAATTTATCCATAAAAAGCTCAGGAACGGCCTTGCGAAAGCGATAAATACTCTGCTTCATATCTCCCACCATGAACATATTTACGCCGTCAGTAAGAGCATATTTATCGCTTGAATTCGGGTTTTTGGCTATAGCTGCAAATATCAGGCTTTGTACAGAGTTGGTATCCTGATATTCATCCAGCATGATTTCATCGTAACATTCTGTCACGGAAAGTGCAACGTCTGTTTTTTGATATGCCGCGCTGTAATTTTTATTTGCCGAAAATCCCGTATCATCATCTATACCGGGCTTTTTTTGAATCAGCAGCTTAACGGAATAATGCTCCAAATCATTAAAGTCGAGAATTTTTCGCTTTGCCTTGCGTTCTGCCAGCAAATCCATATAATCGCGAAGAATTTGCGCTAATTTGTTTACCATTCTGCCTGTAAACTCTATTTCCTTTACAAATATTTCGCGGTCGGAAATGACCGATTTACGAATATCCTCAAATGTCTCTTTGACAATTGCCCGTGCGCTTTTGGCAATTTCAGCTTCAAAAGGAAGTTTGGTAGTCCTGCCCAATGGCGCTACATCTGCATTTTCCGCCGCCCTGTATAATGCGTCCCAATCGTGTGCGTTTACTGCCGCATCAATTTTATCCAAAGCTGCCGCGTCCTGCTCGAATGAAGGAAGATATTTTTCAATTAATTTTTCGTCGCCAGAAGCAATATCGCAGGCTATACGGTTGTATTTATAGGCGTAATCAACAGCGGCTCTGACGTAATCAAATGTCGCTTCAGCCCATATGGTATTTTCCGGATACTTAGCATTATAGGCGTTTTCCAGCCATGATAGAAATTCCTCCGGAAACGGGCAGGAGCTTATGTAATACTCAAGATTTTTTATTAATTCAGATAAATCGCGGTCATTTTTGTCACCGATTAACTGTTCTGCCAGCTCCAAAAATACACTGTCGCCATCGGAATAATATTTTTCCAGCACCTCTGCAACACATTCCTCGCGCATTATTTTCAGCTCTGAGTTATCTGCAATGCGGAAGTCGGGAGAGATGTTAAGCCTATAAAAATTATCACGGATAAGCTGACTGCAAAATGAATGTATGGTGCTGATCTGCGCTTTTTTGAGCAGGATGATCTGCTTGCGAAGCTGTAAATCCCATGGACTTGACACAAGCATTTTCTGCAATTCCGCAGATATTCGCTCCTTCATCTCGGCCGCAGCCGCCCTTGTGAATGTAACGATAAGCAAACGGTCGGCATCGCAGTGAATTTCAGGATCATCGGAAATCAGCCGTTCAATTACTCTCTGAACTAAAACCGCCGTTTTACCGGAGCCTGCCGCAGCAGATACCAGCAGTGTGCCGCCGTGAGCGTCAATCGCGCTGCGCTGCTGCTCAGTCCATTTTCGTTCACCCATATCAATCATCATCCTCCTCTATAAGCTTCATTGTTTCTGACATGCTCTTTTTGCTTATTTCCCTGCCGTTTTCCTTTTGCTCTGCTGTACACATTACGCTGTAATCACAATAGGCGCAGGCATCGTAAATACCCTTGGCCGGCGAGGCTTCAATCTCACCTCTGTGCAGCGACTCACCCATATTTTTGAGAAGCTTTCTCATATACATGCGGATTTCTGCAAACTGTTTCTTATTGGCAACATAAGTTGCGGACGATCGGAAGGTGCTTGTCCCTTTTACATTGGCATTTTCCTTTTTGTCTACCTTTTTTTCCATTCCTATTTCCATAGCGTTGATAATCTCGGAATCGTCCATAATCAAGCCGTTTTTTTTCAGCATTTCACGTCGTTCCATGTCAAAAGAAGTTTCGCCTCTGATACCTTTTACCTTACCTATAGATGCGGGTGAATAGACAACTCCGGCAGGTTCAGGAGTATCTGGCGATGCTTCTTCTCCGCAGATTATATCGAGATAAATCAGCATCTGCATGTTAAGTCCGGCCAAAATATCGCTGAGAAGGAACTCCTTGCTTCCTGTTTTATAATCCACCACACGGACGTAGCTTTTGCCGTCGCTGCGGAACACGTCCACACGGTCTATTTTGCCGCCGACAGAAATTTCCGTACCGTCAGACAGCGGGATTTTCAGCGGCTGCACGTTTATTCCGTCTATCGGAAGCTCAAAAGCTCCAGGACGGAACAAGCTTTTTGCAAATTCTTCACTCAACTGAATTGCAAGCACGGACAGTGTTTCAACAAGTCGGCGGAAAAGATAGAGAAATCTTGCAGATTTTGTATCACTGCCGCCCATTACATTTTTGAGATATTCTTCGAGATAAAATGCAATTTTTTCATTTAGCTGTGCGCTGTCTGATAATAAACTCACATCATGATTTTTAAGCAGTTTTTCCAATACATAGTGAACTACACTGCCGTATTCCAAAGGATTTAACTCTGCGCGCCGACGAGGAACAGCCTGCATGCCATATTTACAGAAATACATGAATTTGCAATTGTGAAAGCATTCGGCTTTGGATGCTGAAATTTTTATATTTTTTCCAAAAAGAGAATATATGTTCTTCTTATCATGTAAAGCTAAATCACTTTTCTCATTAGCTTGAGTTACAACTTTAATTTTATCCGCATATTCCGTTCGATTTCTGTATACTTCTATTAAAGATTCGGAAAATTCTGTACTATCGTTTACGCATGCCGAAGCAAGTAAAAATCCCGCCTCTGCTCCCTCTATCATATCAAGTGAAGCTTTGCCGCAGCTTGATATATTGCGGCATTGAGGAAGTATCATACGCAATTCGGACACTATTTCAGAGCTGTAAAGTGCTTCACCATTACATACGTTACTATATGTTACATAAAGCTTTTCAGATGCGCAGGTGATTGCAGTGTAAGCCAGAAACTGTTCTGATACGGCGCTTTCCTCCATATCACCCGACAGCGGAATCTGCATGCTTATCAATTCCTTGCGCTCGTTTTCGGTGAATACTCCGCTTTGTTTTGGCGCCATTGGAAAAACGCCGTCATTGGCGCCAAGCACAAATACAACCTTTGGATTTGCCGTGCGAATTCTGTCAGCTGCTCCAAAAACTACCTGGTCCATGCTTTGCGGAATTTGACCCACGTCACAAGAGCCTACCATCAGAGTAAATAAATCCGTAAATTCCGTGACTGAAACCTTTGTTTCCGATAAAATATTAGCCAGTTGGTCGAGAATATTCATCAAGGAATTCCAAATCTGCCCCTGTTCCTCCGCAGCCTCCTGAGAAAGCTTCGGAATCATTCTTTCAATGCATCTTGCTGCACCGGATGAATCAAGTAAATTATACATCGCGGCTGACAAGTCGATACCATTTACACCATCTTTTTTTACCGCGTTTTCAAAATCGCCAAGCAAATCCACTATTTTTTTTCGTGAATTATTTATTTTTTCGAGAATTTCCCTCTCGTTTTCGTGTTCTTTATCGCTATATCCATATGGTGACTGTGTGAATTCTTTTTGCCACTTGTTTCCTGTTATTCCCCAAACAAAGCAGTAATTTTCCAACGCGGAGGCTTCCATCATGGTGAAATCATCAATCATACCTGTTTTGACCCAGCGGAATATATCCTCGCTTCGCCATTTGTTGTTGACTATATCCAATGCGTAAAGCGCAAATCTGATAATCGGAGAATTATTGATTGCCGTCCTTTTATCGCAAAAATACGGTATTCCCTGCAGTTCCAAGGCGCGAATAAGCTGCCCCTGATATTCCGACTCACTGCGGCATATTACGGCAAAATCTCTCCAGCGCATATCATTTTCACGCACCAGCCTGCGAATTTCACGCGCTGTAAACTCCGCTTCTTCATATTTGTCGGCGGCGGAGTAAATCGTTACATTTTCAGATGCTTCAATATACGGCTGTCGATTACTGAATCTAAACACCTTGGATTCGAGAGCCGCAAGCTCTCGTGAAGAAAATCGCGGATGTTCCCCAAGATATTCATATGATATATCACTGTCAAATTCGGAAATAAGCTCAATGGTTTTGTGAACGGAGGAAAATAGATTTAATCCGTCTGAAGCTGTGCTGTATGACTTATCGCAGCATAATGTGATAATAAAATCATCACATTGCTCGATAATTTTCTTAACAACTGCCAATTCCTGCCTCGTGAAGCAAGTAAAGCTATCACAAATTACAGTTACGCCGCCGAAATAATCAACGTCTTCCAGGTTTTGGGCAAGTCTTGAAAGGTCATCTAAAGGGTCAATTGAGCCTACGTTAGCAAGGCATGCATTATATGCCCCATAAATAAGCGAAAGCTCCTTTAGCTTTTGAGCTAATGCCGATTCTGAGGCCTTTGAAGCCGCATCGTTCAGCATTTCAGGCGTTATGGCACAGCTTTTGAATTCACAGATTGCAGACAGCATGCTTGCAATAAAGTCCTGCCCCTTTTTTTTGCCGGCATACAGATTCAGATAATCCCTTACCTGTCCCATAGCGACATTTATCAATGCCGCTCGTCCGCAGTCATCTAATCTCTTGCCTGCAATACCGCCTGTTTGTCTTGAAACCCGACTAGCCAGACGTGTAAAGCTGAATACCTCTACATCATTTGCGTATTTAGGCTCAAGCAAGTTCAGCATAGCACGCTCGGTTTCAAAAGAAAATTGTTCAGGTACAAGCAGTGCGGCCTTGTTGTCCGATAAAGCAATCTCAGCGGTCTTTTGTCTGGCGTAATAAGTTTTGCCACTGCCGGATGTACCTATCACAAATTTTATCCCCATAATAAATTTCCACTCCATATAAATTTTATCGGATATTATTATGACATAATTCACACGATAATTCAATATAGATTTTTTAGCTGTACGTTTTTTGGTACAGCTAAAAAATCAACAGCCAAATGCATCGTAACGGCTGCGGCATTAATTATCTGACAGTTAAACGCTACATTGTTGGGTTTTCTTTGACGGTGTTGCATTTACTTTTACAACTGACCTTGTAAAATTCGCAAAATGACAAAAAGTATTCTGTAAATAGGTAAAATTGCTTTTAAATATGTCAAGATTTATGCGTTATGTCCTCCGCCGCCTTAACAAATCTCAACACATCCTCCGGAGCATGAAAGCTGTAAAGCAGCCCGTAAGGAATACTATAATCCCAATTGACAGGGATAGAGACAAGACCGGGGTGAACCTCCTGCCAACATTCAATCGTAAGCAGAACATTTCCCGTTTGGGCACAGCGGTTAAATACTGATAAATCATAAAAGTGAGGGGTGTCCTCAATATGAATCTGCGGGTGATTCTTTTCCAAATCATTGCGTATGAAATCATTTACGCCGGAATCTCCTCTTTTTACCATCATGAGCGTTTCGCCGTATAAATCTTTGATATCAATACGGCTTTTTGATGCAAGAGGATGTTCTCTTGATACCGCTATCATCTTTTTATACCTGCCAAGCGGCAAAAAATTGCATAAAGACATCCACGCTTTGGAATCACAGACGCCGATCAAGAAATCAAATTTTTCTCCCAGTTTTTCAATTTCTGATAAAATGCCCTCGTGATTATCCTCAAAAGGAACAAGATGCAGCGTGTAGTCTGGAAAGCTCTTATTTACCGTATTCAAAGGATTACAACGAATGTATTGCACAGGCGCAGGCTGATCAGCGTCAGAACGCCCGTCCGAAACTGAAAAATTACCCGGAATCGCTCGATGAATACGATGTGATCTATCTCGGATATCCGAACTACTGGGGCACCATGCCTATGGCAGTATTTACTTTTCTCGAACAATTTGATTTCAGCGGAAAAACAATCAAACCTTTCTGTACCCACGAGGGCAGCGGTCTGGGCAGCAGCATAAACGACATCAAAAAACTGTGTCCCGCCGCAAAGGTAAAAAAAGGTTTTGCCATTCACGGCGGCAGCGCAAGGCGGTCAAAAAAGGATATTGAAAAATGGCTTCAGGAGGATTTACTATGAATATGAAAGAAATGAGCGTATTCCCGATAGAAACCGCAAACGAAGCTTTTGCACAGTATTTCATAGGTCAGAGCTATCTCAATATGCTATCGACAGAGCAGGTCGTTATCGGCAATGTAACCTTTGAGCCGGGATGCCGCAACCACTGGCATGTTCATCATGCGGATAAAGGCGGCGGTCAGACGCTGATTGTTACCGCAGGAGAAGGCTGGTATCAGGAATGGGGTAAGCCGGCAAGAAAGCTGAAAG
>JAQXFQ010000147.1 GCA_029005175.1 Bacillota bacterium | reverse complement strand
CCTGTGAGACTGTATATCATAATTCAAAAATCCTCTTTATTTCTTTTTAATATCCTTTGCGTGCGGAATAACGGGAATCCGCCGTCTGACTGTGCAGTTCTGTGCGTGGCATATTGCGATTGCCAGTGCGTCAGCGGTATCGTCAGGCTTGGGAATTTCCTTTAGACATAACAGTCGGCGGGTCATCTCCTGCATCTGCAGCTTAATAGCCTGACCGTATCCTGTGACCGCCTGCTTAACCTGCAGTGGTGTGTACTCGTACACAGGCACGCCCTTGAGCTGTGCCGCCAGCAGAATCACGCCGCGCGCCTCGGCCACTCCGATAACTGTCTTTGCATTGTTGGCGTAATACAGCCTTTCGACTGACAGCGCATCAGGCTTGCGCTTTTCTATCAATTCTGTTGTTCGCCTGAATATAATTTCCAGCCGCTGTTCAAAGGGTGTGCCCGCCTGCGTGACTATCGAGCCGTATTCCACAGGAATAAATCTGGGCGGCTCGTAGCGGACAAATCCGAAGCCTACAAGGGCATATCCGGGGTCAACGCCCAGAATCATCATAATTGCTACCCTCTTTCAAAAAATTGTATCTGATAATTATACCACACATATCCGTCAATGTTCAATACATCAGCGCTTAATTTTCCTCGGCAAACCATTTCTTTATCATGGGGATTTTGTCGTAACATTCTATCATAGCAGTGTCGTGAAGCTCGGCAAGCTTTTCACGGTTTTTCTCATATCTGTCCACCTTGAGCGGAGCTATTGGGCGAATAATAATAACCTTGCCCTCCTGCTCAAGCTCTTCCAGACGCGCAAGCTGACGTCGGTAAATCTCGTGGCGCATGCAAAGGGTGCGCACCAGATTTGGATACTGCGGATACATTGTATTGAACATAGCCTTCATCGCGGGACTGGCGGGCTTCATTTCATAATCGGCATTTCGGGTGAGCACCACAACATTTCTTTCGTTTCCGTCCGATATAGATTTTTCAAAAGGTATGGGATTTGCTATTCCGCCGTCGAGGAAGTCGTGCCCACCTATCTCCACTCTCCTTGAAACCAGCGGAATAGACGAGGAGGCTCTCAACGCCATGAGCAGATTTTCCTTGCTTTTCATCTGCGATTTTCGTAAAAACACAGGTCTGCCTGTCTCGCAGTGAGTAGCGCCTATCAGGAATTCCGCGTCGTTGGCAAAAAAAGCGTCAAAATCAAAGGGCAGAAGCTCATCTATCACATCGCCGAGAATATAGTCAAAATTAAAAATATTACCTGTTTTAGCAAGATTTGCGACACTGGCATACTGATCATTGGTCGCATACTCCACAAAGGTATTGTAATTGCGGCGTTTCTGTCCGCTGAGATAGCTCATAGCTGTGAGTGCCCCCGCAGAAACGCCGGCGACATACTTAAATTGTATGTTTTCACTCAAAAACACCTCCAGAACGCCCGCGGTAAATGCGCCTCTCATGCCGCCGCCTTCAAGTATCAATCCTATTGCCATAATTATCGTTCCTTTCATCAAAAAAATCAAATTGCGCCCATATTATGAATTGTATGATTACCTGCTCCAATTATTTTACTATAAAAAAGCACTCTTTTCAATGTCGTTACTGTTAAATAATGCACTGCCGTTGTAAGAATTTGTGAAAAACGTGGTCAATTCTGCTTTACTTGAACCAAACGCCGTATTTTCGCGGATATTCCGCCATTGAGGTGTATTCACTCACACTTGCCACCACATGATCCAGCAGTTTCATTCCGAGTGGATTCAAAGCCTTTGCAATGGCGGCCGTTGTTTCTAAATCCGCCTGAGATGGAATGCAGTTGCCGCGCGGATGATTATGCGCCACCACTGCATTGGCGGCATCAGCGCTCACCATTATCTCGATAATTTTGCGCAGGTCAACGGTCGATGAATTCACACTGCCCTTCGATATTAAACAATGGCTCAGCAGGGTGAGATTTTCGTCAAGGCAGAAAAGGAAAAAATGCTCGGTGGTCAGACCTATAAAGCAATCAGAGGCGAATTTCGCGATTTCGGGCAGACCTTGAATTTTGCGCCCGGAGTATTTATCCTTGGTGTACAGCCTGCAAAGCTGGGGCAGCATATTCAGCAGTACGGCTGTGTGTTCCCCAATTCCTTTCACCTTGACCAGTTCTGAGACAGGCGCGTCAAGCACCTCGCTTATCGAGCCGAATTTGTCCAGCAGAAGCTGCGCCGCATCGCCGGTATCCTTGTACGGCATGGCATAGTACAGCATCAGCCTGAGCACATCCTTATCGTCAAAATCTCCCATTCCCTCACAGATAAATTTCTTTTTCAGCCAGTCTCTTGGCTGTTCACCCATAATTAAATCTCCTTTTTCCGATAGTGATTATTTAATTATATCATGAATTTTTATGTAAGCCAATATTTTTGTGGGACTTACTTTGAGAATTTACTAATAAAAAAATTGGTATTGACATTTAAAGAAAGTTGTGCTATAATCAATTAGCTTAATTCGAGGTGTAACTCAGTTTGGTAGAGTGCCTGGTTTGGGAGCATAGACGGTGTTCGCACCGTATGACAACGACAACCGCCGAAAGCCCTTCAACCGTGCGGATTTCGGGCGGTTCGGAAAATGAAAAAAAGCGGTCAAATCCGCGACTGACCACAGATTTGACCACCTACACGACCACAATTAAATAAACTATCGGGGTATAGCGCAGTTGGTAGCGCGCGACATTTGGGATGTTGAGGCCGGGAGTTCGAGTCTCCCTACTCCGACCACTATTTTGGCCGAAAGCAGAAGTTTTGCCTCCACTTTCGGTCAATTTTTATGTGTTTGCAAGTATTATGACGCCACTTTTGGAAAATTAATATTTTTACGACCACTTATCAAATGTGGTCTGCGAAAAATAATTTTCTTTGATTACTGCGGCTCAAATTTTGAGGGCACCTACTAAGGTGCCCTCTTTTAGTTATATTCGTTTATCCGTAATAATTCCGCAAACATATGACGGTCCCCAAATTCCTTCTTGCTTAATTTTGGAAGGAGAAGGA
>JAQXFQ010000146.1 GCA_029005175.1 Bacillota bacterium | reverse complement strand
TGGATGAGGACAACGGGGACGAGCTGCAAGACCTTCAGGAAGATACAACCGCCGCTGAACAGATTGACAGCGTGGAGCGGCGCATATACCTTGAGCAGCTGCGGCAGGAGCTTGACAAGAGCAACGCATATCTGACCGAGCAGGAGCGGCAGGTCATTCATATACGGTATTATCTCAACAAGACACTGGAAGAAACAGGCGCATGCCTGGGAATATCCCGGGAGCGTGCCAGGTCAATAGAAGCCGCCGCTATCAGGAAGTACCGACAGCCGCGCAGTGATGTGAACCTCCGGCAATTCTGCGATTATGGCAAGGCATACCACGGCACAGGCTTGCAGGCGTTCAGACGTTCCGGGGCTTCCAGCGTGGAGCGGTTTGCCGAATATCACGAGCAACTCGATCAACAGTTCAGCCGCATGCGTGAGCTGAGGACATGCGGGCATTATGTCAGCTATGGCAAGGCGCAGGCATATATTAACGGCTGGACGAAAAGTTATTGATGAAGCGGCGAGATTTGAGCCGTGCGGAGCTTTTTTCGGTGCAGACAGGTAAAGTTGTGGCTCAGGCAGTGAGCGCGTCAGAGAGCCGCACAGAGCGAATGCAGGGGGCAGGTCAAAATGTTGCTTCATCTTCCCCACGACCACACGCCCCAGAAAAGTTCTCGCAAAATTCTAAATAAAAATTGCAGTCACAATGGTAAATCATTACCGCCGCTGTGACTGCTTTATTATTATACCCGTATTTTCGCCGCTATGGGGTCAAATTTCGATTTTATGAGCTAATGCAGATAATTTGTGGTTTGATATATAAATCGCTCAGAGAGCCGCACAGAGCAAATAAAAGGCATATGCAAAATTCGCGTTCAACATTTTTCAACATTCACGCATGCGCGTAACCATGTCAGCAAACCCACATCAACGCACGTTTAATGCACCCGTGTGTTAAATTCAATATAAGCTAACGCACCCGTGTGTTAATCAAACAAAAGCGGCGCAGCACCCGAATGATGCCACGCCGCTACATGGTTTACTTAATCGTCATAATGTCCGCGACATTGCACGACTTCAATTAAATCGCCTGATATGCGATATACTAACCTGTTGGTATCGTCAATTCTACGACTCCAAAGCCCCGTTAAATTCTCTTTTAAGGGTTCGGGCTTGCCTATGCCTGTAAAACCGTTCCGGCTAATATCTTGCAATAACAAGTTAATTCGCCTTAATGTTTTCTTATCCTGTGACTGCCAATACAGGTAATCTTCCCACGCTTTTTCTGAAAAAGAAATTCTACCCATTTGCCATGTCCTCTAGTTCTTCAAGAGACTTAATCACAGTTTTGCCGCTATTAAGCTGCTCTATGCTCTCCTGCAACGCTTTCATGTTACTTTCGGAATAAAACGGGTCAATGGAAACATCAAACGGTATTCGTTTTTCGCGGCTGACCTTTTTTGCAAAAATCACAATCGCCGTTGTCATGTTCATACCAAGTTCATTGCATACCGTGTCAAAACTCTTTTTTAAATCTTCATCCATGCGGACGTTTACCAATGTTTGAGCCATGTGAAGCACTCCTTTCTTTTGACGTACTTATTATACCACACTATGAATACAATGTCAAGACAATATCTTTACAAATTATAGAAATATTTGTAAAAACAGCGGCGAATATCCCGTAAAAATTTGGATACGCTTTATTTTTGCCATGCTCCCCCTTTTTTATATTTAGTCCGTAAAACAGCGGCGCATATCCTGTGAAAGATACACGCCGCCGCTTGTCTGATTTTTACTCATTTTTGAGCCGCTTAATAATCGTTATAAACTTGTCCTCGATTGCCTGCGTCAATTACATAGACAATCAGTTCCCCATTATCCACGGTGTAAATGATTCTGTAATCTCCCACACGAAGTCTATAATATCCCTCATGGGCTTGCATGGCTTTAATATCACCTGTGTCGGGTAATTGGTATATAGCTTTTAATATTCTTTCTCTCTGTGGTTTTGGCTGTTTAGATATAAATTTAACGGCTCGTTTATCAATTTCAATTTTGTATTGCATTTATATCCACTCCACACATTCTGACAGCTTCATCAAATGGGATAAATTCACCCTTATCAGTGCTGTTTTCGTAATCATTAAGCATTTGCATGCAAAAATCATCGTCTGCTATTTCATCAGCGTTCAAGCCTTGCAAATAAGCGATTGCATAGCCTATTTTATAATCCGGTATTTGATTAATTAACTGTATCGCCAGTTCTTTGTTGCTCATTATCATCACCTGCCTTAATCAGATATTTGTACCGTCTGGAAATGTGAAAGAGGAAGTATAAACTGCACCTAAAGCGGCGGCTATTCGTTCTAGTTCATCTGTTGAAAATTTATCCGTTTTCATTCTTTGGTTAAATGCTTGTGGCGTGGTTCCGAGTTTACGTGCTAAATCGGATTCACTCATTCCAATAAAAGCCAAAGCCATTTTTATTTTTTGTACATTAGTCATGTTTTATTACCTCCTACAACTATTATAATATACATTCACAAAAATGTCAAGGAAATACTTGATATAATCAAAAATATTTTTTAAAAAATAAAGAAAAATCTTTTAGAAAAGCTTTGACAAATTAAAGAAAAACCTTTATAATATACTCAAACGGTGAGGGAAACGCACCGCAGGAAAGGAGACACCCACATTAACGCAATCAATAAAATCAAGTCCAAGGTCATGACAATGGCAAACAGGTTCGTAAAGCAGGGCTACAGCCGTTCAAATGCTATTAAAACAGCTTTACAATTCTAGCGGCGAATTTAAGCGCTTTTTGAAGAAGAATACTGTTTGAGACCGTTTTATTACCACTATTAAAATAATAAAATTTAGATAATAAATAAGAGATAATAGATAATACATAACAGAACAACAGTGCCGAAATCCATCTTAAACTATTATCTATTATTTTTTATCTATTATCTCTTATCTTAGCACCGTCAGGTGCGCTGTTGGTGGAGGCGAGGAGAATCGAACTCCTGTCCAAAAACCGCTTATTATCGCTTTCTACGGGTGTAGTTCATCTATAACATTCCCCCGGGATGCAGCCGATAAACAGGCTGCAAGCCGAAGTATCCTCTGATGCGTGATGAATTACGAGGAGCTCATCCATTCACGTTCACCGCTAATCGACGCCCTCATGCAGCCGCGGTACTCTGCAATCGGACGCGCTGCTTAATTAAGCAGCGTAAGCAACTGTATTTTTGTCAGTTAATTTTAAGTTTTCAGTGTTTTTAAACTCTCCTTGCGGAGAGCGTCAGTGAGCCTGAAATCACTACCCGCTTACAATAACTTACAATCCCTGTCGAAACCATTGCGCCCCCATATATTTAATTTTACGCATTTGGATATTTATTATACAATATGATAAATATTTTGTCAAGATACAATGTTTGTTTTTTTGTGTGGTATAGGGGATAAATGCAATATAAAATAATATTTCCGCAAATTGCAATGGCGATTTGAAACAGTTTAAGGATTAGCAGCAGACGGTATGAATTTAAGCTGAAGAGCGTCATTACGTATCGTTATCCGGGCGGAGAATGCTTTGGCGGCGTATTCCCTTGAATGCGTGCCAGTCGTCGTAGATTTCCTCATAGCGCTTGTAGGCATTTGCCACTGCGTCATCCCATGAAAGATAAACCTCTTGTGCGGCAAGCTCACCGACCTGCGCCAAATGCTCCCTGTCCTGTATTGCGGCGACTATGGCGGCGGCGAATGCCTCGGGGTTTTCATCAGCAATAAATCCGTTGCGCCCGTCAGTCACTATTTCCGAAGCACAGCTGTCCCTGACTAATAAGCTTGGAGTGCGGCAGGCAGCAGCCTCCATAACCACAAGCCCTGCCGTGTCGTATGTAGAGGGGAAGAGGAAGAGATCGGCGCGGGTAAAATATCCCTTGAGAAGTTCACGGTCGTGTATAGGTCCTGTGAAAATCGTGGATGTAGAAAGTCCTGTTTTACGGGTATATTCCACCATTTCATCCTTTTCGGGACCACCGCCCACAAATATCATTTTGAACCTTATGCCAAGCTCTTTTACCTTGTGCAGAGCATCAATTATCAGCTTTATATTTTTATACCACTGCATTCTGCCGCAATACATAAATACAAGCTCGTTGGAAGATATTGCGGTTTCCGCCTGCACTCTGCGCATTATTTCAATCGAAGCCGGTTCAAGACTGATGTCTGCGCCGTTTACCATAACTCTGGTTTCGCCCGTGAAACCCATTTCACGCAGCGAGTCAGCCGCCCCCTTGCTGACCGTCCATACCTCGTCGGCGTAATTGAAGCTGCTCACTACAAATTCAGAGGCGACCTTGCAGAGTGCCTTGCGCTTTAATGTGAATTCAAATTCGCTTGCAAACCGCGTGTGATAGGTCATTATCACGGGGATTTTGTGACGGATATTTGCATTTCGTGCGATAAGTGCTGCGGTAAACGGACTGTGCACATGGATAATATCAAGCTTTTCTTTCTGGATTTCGCGAATAGCCGGCACAGAGAGGAAATTTCCGGTGCGATAGCGAATTTTGGTATTTTCAGTAGGCAAAGAACTGTACCGTATGACTTTAAAGGGATAGTTATCCACCACATTTTTGTATTTTGGAGTGACAACGACGCTGTTGCCGTATTTTTCATGAATGATTTTTGCATAATTTACAACTGTATTGGAAACTCCGTCAATTGTCGGCGGAAATGATTCGTTAAATAAACCAACATTGAGCCTTTTCATAATTTTAATACAACACTTCCAAATAAAATATAATGAATCGCTTGTGCTATTATACCATACTGTGTATGTAATTTCAATAAATTTTATGTAAAATTATTGACAGGCTCAACAATATTTAAAAATATGCTTATCATATGGTGAAAAATAAAATAAAAAATATCCAAAAATGGGTTGAATTTACAGAAAAACAGTATTAAAATATATTTTAGTCCAATTCAATATATACACATTATTTTTTTGTAAGGAGATTTATCAATTATGAAAGTATTAGTTGAAACTTCTGCACGTCACGTTCATGTTACCGACGCTGACCTTGCCGTACTTTTCGGCGAGGGTTATCAGCTTACCAAGAAAAAGGATCTCTCACAGCCCGGTCAGTATGCCAGCAACGAAAGAGTTGACGTTATAGGTCCCAAGGGCACTATGGCGAATGTTTCCATTCTCGGACCCACACGTTCTTCTTCACAGGTAGAGCTTTCTCTTACTGATGCCCGCAAAATCGGCATAGTTGCTCCTATCAGAGAATCCGGCGATATAGAAGGCACACCCGGATGCACACTCAAGGGTCCGGCAGGTGAGGTTACTCTCGAGTGCGGTGTAATCGCTGCCAAAAGACACATTCACTTTACTCCCGAAGACGCTAAGCAATTCAATGTCGAGGATCATGAGGTTGTGTCGGTCAAAATTGAAACTGCTGACAGAACTACGACATTCGGTGATGTAGTTGTTCGTGTAAGTCCTAAATTCGCCGCCGCAATGCACATTGACACTGACGAGTCCAATGCTGCGGGCTGCTCGGGTCATGTCGAGGGCGAAGTGATAGTTGAAAAGAAAAAGCGCGGACTTTTCAGATAATACGGCAATTGATTATTTACAGTATTTAATACTAATTTTCAATAAAAGTACGACAAAAAATCTTCGCAAAAAACCATATACGCAAGTTTTTTGCTCGATTTTTTTGTACTTTTTTAATTGAAAATTAGTATAAATTAAAAACACACCATGTGATTGATAAAAAATCGCATGGTGTGTTTTGTTTTGATGTGATTGCCGTATGTAAAAAATTACTGACTATCAGATTTGTTTTTCTTACCCGGCAGCTTGCTGCGTACCATGTTTACCACACCGAAGAAGTTGTCAAGCAGAGTGGTGAGCAGGCCTTCGCCCGAGCGGCTGTTGCTGCTGCGGTAATAGCGGGATACCGAGCCGAATACACCCGTTCTTTGCGGCGAGTTGGTTGTGACTATACCCAGAATATTGCAGTCTATTGAGCCGAATACATCGGTTGCGTATTTCATCATATCGGTGCGGGTGTGACCGTACTGCGCCACTATCAGGCAGCCGTCCACCTTGCCTGCGACAGCAGCGGCATCGGGAAGCAGCTCGATTGAGGGCGTGTCGATGATAACATAATCAAACTGATTTTCTACGGCGTCCAGCAGTTCGTCAAATACCGAGCTGTCGAGCAGGTCGCAGACATCTATGTTGTTCATATTAACATTGTTGACTGCCGTGATGACATAAAGATTTCGATTGGAGGTCTTGCATATGGTCGCGGCAAGATTTGCCTTGCCCAGCAGCAGGTCACCCAAGCCAAATACGGGGTCAAATCTCAGCTCACGGCTGATATTCGGGCGGTGCATGTCAGCTTCAATCAGAAGTACCATAGCATTTGTTTCCGCCAGAGATTGAGCCAGTCCTATGGCTACAGAGGTTCTGCCGTCGCGCGGAGAGGGACTGCAGACGGCGATAGAGCGAACTCCGGCTTTGGAATATTTTATAGCTGAGCGCAGTACGCGGTAAGCGTTGCTTATCTGATTTAAATTCCGGTCGCTGCCGATTAAACGCGCGATAGGCGGTATAGCCGCAATTATCGGCACACGGGTGAGCGTTTCAAATTTAGCACTGCTTCGCAGAGTGCGGTCGGCGGCAAGCGAGAGTATATTGAATATAAAGAAGCATGCGGCTACTATAAGTACAGCTATCAAAGCGTCGGTAAATGCTGTCAGCCACGGGCGGCTTATGTCGGTCACACGCCCCGCATCCTCAATCGCGCAGGAAAATGCCGGATTTGAATTGGCGAAGGTTTCTTTTACGGACACATTAGCTTCGCTCAGCAGATTGGCCATGAAGGTTTCTGCCTGTGTGCGGTCAGAGTCAAATACGACCACGACCTTGAGTACGTTTGAATTATTTATCTGCTCGACAGTGACGCGCTTCTGAAACTCTGCCGGATTTTCATCGGGCATTTTGGTGTCGGCAAGCGCGCGCTGAATCGTGTCGCTGTTGTCAATGAGTGAAATAGATGTGAGCGCGGCGTCCTTGGAAAGCTCAGAAATGTTGTACTGGTCAGAGATGCTTTCGCCCATAACGTCCGACTGTATTCGCACCGTGCCTGTAACGGTGTACTGAATGGGGGTCATTATTCTGACTGAAAAGAGAACAACGATAAATGCCAAAAGTGAGGAAAGCATAAGAACAGATAATCTTCTGGCGCACAGCTTTAAATATTCGGAAATATTGGTATTGGAATTCATTAAAATTCACACTCTCTCATTTTGATTACATAAAATATATTATAAATTAATCAATTCCGTTCGTCAACCAATATTCGCCCAAACTTGCTGTTTTATCAATTAAATTTACGTTTTTTTAATAACCTTTTGTTGACTACATAAAAAATGTTACTGTGAGGGCGGCGAATATCATGCCCGCAAGGTCTGCTGTGAGGGCGGCGGGAATGGTGTATCCGGTTTTTTTAATGCCTACGCTGCCGAAGTAGACGGCAATTGTGTAAAACGTGGTTTCGGTAGAACCCATCATGACCGAAGCGACCTTGCCGGCGTAACTGTCGGGACCTGATTCTGAGAAAATATTCTGCACCACAGTCAGTGCGCCGCTGCCCGAAACGGGGCGTATCAGCATCAGCGGCACGGTTTCGACAGGAATGTGCACCGCGTTTATCAGCGGGCTTATCAGCTGCCCTACAGCGTCAAGGCATCCTGAGGCCTTTATCATTGAAACGCAGAGGGTGAGTGCGGTGACGGCGGGCATTATGCCGAAAGCTGTCTGCAAGCCCTCCTTTGCGCCCTCGAGAAATGTGTCGAACACAGCTATTTTTTTAATCAGTCCGAACAGAACGATTAATGCTGCGGACGCTATTATAATGTAATTTCCCATGTCTGACTTTCTCCTTTTGTGAGGCTGATTTCCTGTCGGGTGATGTTAATCCTCTGAATATGAAGCACATCGCCAGACCTGTGGCGAGTGATATGAGCGAGGTTATCCAGACACACGGCATAATCCCCATAGGGTCGGCAGAACCGTGCTCCGCTCTCAGCACAAGTATCGTAGTGGGCACAAGCTCGATAGAGGCGGTGTTGAGCACAGCGAATGTAATCATATCGGAGGTTGCGCGTCCTCTGAGTGTGCCGGGTGAATTGCTCATGGCTTTCATTGCCTTTAGTCCCAGCGGAGTGGCGGCGTTTCCCAGCCCGAGGATGTTTGACACGACATTCATGCACACGTATTTTTCCGCGTCGCTCCCCTTATCCAGACCGGGCATGATAAGGCGCAGCAAAGGGCGAAGCAGTCGAGTGGCGTAAGAAGTAAGCTCGGATTTTTCCGCAATCGCCATGATTCCGCTCCAAAGCGTCATTGCTCCGGTTATGGTAAGCATAAGCTCCACGGTATTGCCGCCGCTTTCCAGTATTGCCGAGGCGACCTCAGCCGTATTGCCCGAAAGAATTCCCCACACAGCCGCAATTATGATAAGTGCGGCAAAAACGTAATTCATCATAAAAATTTATCACCTGTCATATAAGAACCTGTCTGTAAAAGCAGTAAATCATAATTTATCATAGAGTACGCAACGCCGGGAATCCAAGGGGACTGGTCCTCTTGGCAGGTCCAGGGCAGCGCCTTGGTGGGGGTGTGGGGGCAAAGCCACCACAAAGCTAAAGTGCAAGAGAAACTTACAATAGGAAAAATGCGAAGCCCCTAAAAAACTAACAAGAAAATCTTTGATTTTCGAGTGGACGTTGCGCAGATAAATTATGATTTACAGATAGGCTCTAAGAATAAATTTACTTTACTTATGTTTATGAAAGTGGTATCATGTATATTACAAATGAATTGAGAGGAAGATTTGTTTGCCGATTTTAAAAAAGCGAGTTTCCAAAGACGATAAGCCCGAGGCGCAGGTCAATGCTCCCGGGCAAAATCTCAATGATATACAGATAAATGATTTTTCGGAAAATGTTGACCCTGACGCACTTGGCAGCCTGTTGGACGGCAATATATCATCATCGGATTTTAACGCTTCCGTACGTCCTATTCAGAGTGAAGCCGTGCCGCCGACAGAAACACCGTCAAAATCTGAAGAGCCGAAGCTGTCGGATGCCTTCGGCACACTTTTCAGCGCGATTGCGGAAAAGTTCAAAGGAAAAAAGAAGCGCGGCGATATTCCCGACCTGCCGGGCGCAAATACGGCGAATGACCCTGATTACATATCCGAAACGGTCAGCTTTGCCGATGAATATAATGCCGCTTCATCGGAATTGCCGCAGAATCAGCCTGCTGACGCCGTGAATGCCGACGATGTCTATCCTTCGCAGCCTGCCGAAGCTCCGATTACTTACGATGTATATTCACAGCCGTATCAGGAAATCCCTCAGCAGCCTGCGCAGACATTTCCACAGCACATGCGACAGGATACTCCGCCGAGCGTGCCTTATGAAATATCAACCTCAGCAGATACGTCAGACGCGGCGAGGTCTGATATTTTTGCACCGCAGTGGCCGGATTTTGATGATTATTCACTTCCGCAGGACTTTGCACCAAAAGACAATGATATTTCTTCGGCTGACTCCCAAACAGTCAATCAGCCGCCGCAGATGACAGATGAATCTGAAGAATCCGCGCGCCGTCCGCACGATATTATGGGCGCAGTGCGGGCGAGAATAGAGCAATTCCGCAAACGATTGCCGAGCTTTAAGCCTAAGGTTTATGAAATGCCCGAGGCTCAATACAGCGAAAAAGAGGACAAGCTGGCGAAAAGTCCAAGCCTGATGGCGGACGTGGAAAGGTATATAAGTAATCAGAACGATTTGGGCGAGGTTTCGCAGGAATATGAGCAGATGCGGCAGTATATCAGCTCGGTCAATACAGACGCAATACTGCGCCGAGGTGACATCACACCGCCCTCTAATATAGGTGAGGTTTACAGCGCGCAGAACGAGCTGCTTGATATGATAAACAGCATAAGCGCGCAGAATGAGGAGCAGCGCAGCCGCATTGGTGTATATGCTCCGCCTGAGAAGGAAGATCCATACAATTACCGCGGAATCAACGATGTGCGGCTTAATTATACCGACATTAACTCAAATTCGTTTTCAATGTCGAACGGAATGAATTTTGAATCTGAGGAGAAAATTTCACCTGACCGCAGCCTGCGTGTACGGCAGTATGACAGCCTGCCACAGGAAGAAATGCAGATGGACGATGATTTCGACGACGATTTTGGCAGTTCCCCCGAAAATAGTGCAAACGGCGGCTTTGATGATGACTTTGACGATGATTTTGACGATGATTTCAGCAGATAAAATTATGGATTATCGGTAAATTTTTTGGAGCGGTGCACAAATAAAACTTGAATGCCCGTGAGTTATGTGTTATCATGTTAACTATAGTTATTATTTTATTAAATGGAAATGCCTGATAACGGCATGAGATTGAACAATTTTATGTATTAAGGATGGTTGAGGGTGAAGAAAAACAGACAAATCGGTCTTGACGGCAGAGTATTTATATGCGACTGTCTCAGCAACGGCATATTTTTTATCTACAGTATTATACTTTGCGGCTTTTTGAGTGCAGCCGGCGATGTGATGAAGCTGCTGGGAACAAGCGGCAGGGGTATGAACGAATTGACCAACGGGGTTATAGTTCTTGACCTTATCTGCAGCCTGGGCATGGTAGTTGTCGCTTACTATGTGTATTTTATGAATTGCGGAGAGAGCGTGCCTAAGCTCGGCACCAAACCGCTTATTTATCTCGAATACGCAAGGCTGGCATATTACGGGCTGTTGGTCTATTTTGTTCTGTACAGACTTATAGACGCATGCCGCAGCGACGGGAAATATCCTGCTGCATTGCCCATATTCTATGTGTTTTATCTGGCTTGGCTTATCGCGTGTGTATTTGCCGCAATGTTCCTGCTCACACTGCTGCATCAGAATGTGATACGCAGAAGCTATGAGCGTTCGTTTAAAATTCTTGCTTTGGCGGGCTTGGCTATAAATATTATGCTGCCACTGGTCTATATCATTACGCGCATATGGATAAAGGGCTGGGGTGACGGTTTTTACAGCGCAGGACTTTGTGATTTTGTCCGCCTGTGTGCCGCTCCCGTGTTTTATTCGGCCATATGGTTTCTTTACATGAATGCGATTGACCGCGTTCATCGGGTATTTGACGAGGTTGACAATGCAATCAGGGATAAGCGTTATCATATTGAGTTTGACGATGACGAGGAAAAATCCGAAAAGGAAAGCAAGCCTTTGATAAATCTGAAATCGGGCGATAATAAGGAAAAGCGCGCTGATGTGAAGAAAGGCAGAGTTAAAAAAGAGAAAAAGTCCCAAAAAATAAAAAAATCGGAATCAAATGATAAAGCTGCTGTTTCACAAACAGCGTCAAACGGGAAAAATACGGAATCGGAGACTGAAACCGCAGTCGACGGGCATTCTGATGAAGTTAATCAATAAATTCCGAAATTGTCATGTTAAAACAACGTCATTTGATCTGACTTTTGACGTTGTTTTTGCTTTTTCCGCAATATTTCAGGGGGGTAATTCTTATGGAACAAAAAGCCGAAAACACCTACAGTAATGTAATTGCACCGTCGGACGGTGTGAGAAGATTGCTATGCAAGACATCTGTGCTTTTTATGGGCGTAATTGCGCTGGTTTACAGCGTATTTGCATTTCGTATGAATGCGTTTGAACACAGCTTTTCGGGCGGCTCACTCCGCACCACTATGCTGTATGCCGCATATTTTATGTTTCCGCTGGGAATACTGGGTGCGGCGATATGTGCCAGAATAAAGCAGTGCGGTCTGGCATATTGTATGATTGCGCTGCTAGTGGCTGACGTGGGAAGCTTTATGCTGTTTTTGAATTCGCTGTCGGCATTTCTGCGGGAGTCAGATATACAGGGGTATCTTGGCGGAGCGTTTGAACTGCTTGCGTTTGCCGCAGTTCTGGCCGTACTTGTGAATTTGACGCTCTCATGCATGAACTTTCGCCTGATTCCTTTATTTGGAACTGTCGGTACGATAACCGCGGTACTTGCCCTGATAATCACCGGCGCGAGAATAGCTATCGCTTACAGCTCAATGCAGTTTGCGTGGAACAGCGAATTTGATTGGGGCAATCTTGCTTTGCAGGTGAGCGGGGACAACTTACAGCATCAGGCAAACTGGATATTCAGGTGTATTACCCTGGGGTCGGTCGAAGCTGAAGAGATGTTCATGCTCAGATTTTGCGAAAGAATCTCGGCATGCCTGCTGTATATTGCATTTATAGTCTTTTTTGTGAAGTATAAAAACAGCATGACGAATTTCAACAAGTTACTCACCCATGCGAGTGAATATGTGGATATTCCTCAGGCGAATATAGCAGAATCAATTGCTGAAACCGAGAAAAAAATAGAAGAAAAGCTGAAGTCCGGAACGCAGTCGGTCAAGGAAAGGCTTAAAAATATAAAGAAAAGCGGTAATGATAACGAGCTTCCCGAGCTGTTCAATCCGCTGAATATTTCCGAAAATTCTGATGAACCCGTCTCGGATGGTTTTGAACCTCCGAAGAAACGCCGCCGACCCGAGGAAATGAGCGATGAGGAAATGCGGGAAAGAGCGCGCCGCCGCCGACCTGAGGGAATGAGCGATGAGGAAATGCGAGAAAGAGCGCGCCGCCGTGAGGCAGAAATGACCGACGAGGAAAAATATCTGCTTGAGGAACGCCGCCGCCGCAATCTGAATTATGACGAGAATCGCCGCCGTCAAATGAATCAAAGCAGACAGGAGAGCGAGGAAGAGAGGGCTAGACGTATTCGTCAGGCGCGCCGTCGAGCCGAGAGTAATGCTTCGGCATCGGATTTGAACGATTATTACGACAATTACATGAAACGCCGCAATGACCAAATACACAAATAAATCATAATTTACCATAGAGTACGCAACAATGGGAATCCAAGGGGACTGGTCCTCTTGGCGGGGTCGAGGGGCAGCGCCCTTCGTGGGGTCGTAGGGGCAAAGCCCCTACAAAACTAAAGTGTAGCAAAGACTCAAAATAGAAAACAATGCGAAGCCTGTGGAAAACTAACAAGAAAATCTTTGATTTTCGAGTGGACGTCAATCAGATAAATTATCATTTATAGTTCATAAAACAAAATCGCACTGCATTCCTTTAATCATGCAGTACGATTTAATACTAATTTTCAATAAAAGTACGACAAAAAATCTTCGCAAAAAAACATATACGCAAGTTTTTCGCTCGATTTTTTTGTACTTTTTTAATCGAAAATTAGTATAAAAATTAAAGTTCTGCAGCTGTATTTTCCTCCAAAACAGCTTTGATAAGTTCGGCCAGATCCTTGAATTCACGCAATTCTCCGCACATGACCCGCAGCCGTGCAGCACCGCGAAGTCCGCGCATATACCATGCGGTGTGCTTGCGAGCCTCGCGCATACCGATTTTCTCACCCTTGTATTCACATAATTTTTCAATATGACGGTGCATTACAGTCATTCTCTCAAATATGCCCGGCGGGGGAGTGGGACGTTCCTGCTCGTACTGTGCGTTGATTTCGCGGAATATCCATGGATTGCCCAGTGCGCCGCGTCCGACCATTACCATGTCGCAGCCTGTCTGTTCGAGCATCATCATAGCGTCGTGTGCTGTATAAATATCGCCGTTGCCGATGACCGGAATGTTGACTGCGTTTTTGACCTGAGCGATAATATCCCAGTCGGCGGGAGGGGCATACATCTGTTCACGGGTGCGTCCGTGTACGGAAATCAACTGTGCGCCTGCTGCCTCGCATATTTTTGCGACTTCAACAGCGGTAACGGTGTTGCTGTCCCAGCCCTTGCGTATCTTTACCGTGACGGGAATATCTACCGCCTTAGCTGCCGCTTCAACTATTCTGCCGCATAGGTCGGGGGTTTTCATCAATGCGCTGCCGCTGTGATTGTTGGCGATTTTCGGAGCAGGGCAGCCCATGTTGATGTCGATAGCGACCGGGTTGTATTGCGCCGCGATTTTTGCGGCGGCGGCGACGGTTTCGGGTTCATAGCCGAAAAGCTGTACCGCCATAGGCATTTCCGCATCGGTGACTTCGAGCAGCTCGGCGGTCTTTTTGTCGCTCATCATCAAGCCCTTTGCGCTTGCCATTTCACCTATGCAGTAGGACGCGCCGAAGCCCATGCACAATTCGCGGAAGGCTCTGTCAGCAACGCCGGCCATGGGCGCAAGTGCGGCCTTGCCCGTAATTTCAACATTCCCGAGTTTCATATTATATTACATCCTTAGTATTTATGATTTGATAGAATTATTATTTATATGGAGTGATTTTTTGAAAACAATGGTAGTTTCCGATCTTGACGGCACACTGCTGAATTCAGACAGTGTGCTGTCCGAGTTCACCGTGAATGCGATAAACTCTTTGGTTAGCCGCGGAGTTAATTTTTCCTATGCCACGGCGCGCTCGCTCAATTCCGCCATGCTTTTGACCGAGCGGCTGGAGCTGAATTTCCCTGTAATTATTTACAACGGCGCGTGTATTAAAAATCCGTCGAGCGGTGAGATAATAGAGATTCAGGGGCTGGACTGCGTGCAGGTTGACAGCGTAAGGGAAACCTTTGAGCAGTTCGGCATAAGTCCGCTGGTTTATACGTTTTTGGACGGTTAGGAAAAGGTGCTTTGGCTGCGGGGTCACGAGAGCGCGGGAATGCAGTATTATCTTGATTCCCGCAAGGGCGACGGGCGCATGCTGCCTGTGGACAGCTTCGATGACCTTTTTTGCGGAGAGATGTTTTATTTCACCTGTATTGAGGATGATTTGGAGCAGCTCAGACCTGTTTATGAGATTCTGAAGTGTAATGATTCGCTGAATTGTATCCTGCAGCAGGAAATTTACCGCACAGAATATTGGCTTGAGATAATGGACGGTCACGTCAGCAAAGCCAATGCGGCGGAAGACCTGAAGAAGCTCACGGGCATCGAGCGCATCGTTGCATTCGGAGATTCTATAAACGACATACCGCTCTTTCAGGTGGCGGATGAATGTTATGCTGTGGCAAATGCGGCCGATTCGCTCAAAAGAATTGCCGATGATGTGATTGAATCCAATGACTCTGACGGGGTTGCCAAGTGGATGATTGAGAATTACAACCGACTTATCTGAGTGCCAGGTCTGCGATGTGCCGGGTGGAATGTCCGTCACAGCCTCCGCACAGCAGCTCACGCACCTGCAGAATGTCTGATTTTTTTGCACTGTTGCTGCGCATTGCGGCTATCAATTCATCCGCGTCCGCAAACGAAACATTCGGAAAAGCCTCGAGCGGATTGAGATTCAGACCGCATTCTCCACCGTATTTTTCAACGTCAGGCGCAAAGAAATACACGGGCTTTTCCAAAAGAGCGGCCTCTGCCGCCGCACCGGAGTAATCCGAGATCACCGCGTCGGAGAGCAGAATCGCATCCTCGGTGGAGATGTCGGGATTGAGTATCGCGCGGTTGTCGTCGATAAATGTGCGGCTGTCCAGAGGATGAAGCTTGACTATCAGCGCAAAATTTTCGTAATCGAAATTGCGCACCAGCTCCGCGCAGTTCACGGCATAATCACGGCGCATGGTGGGGAGGTAGAGTGCGATTTTTTTGCCGCCGGCTTGCGGATAATTTCGGATAAATTCAGCGCGCAGATTATCCGCATTGGTTGAATTGAGAATTCTGTCGGCTATGGGCATGCCCAGCGGCAGAATTTTTTCTTTCGGTGTGTTCATCGCTTCGGAGAAAAATCCGCGCATGTATTCACTGCCCACTACGATATAATCATATCCGTTGTGCATCTGCATGATTCGCGCAACGCTCGATGAACTGCCCTCGGGCATGTCCAGCGTCTGCCAGCCGAACTTTTTGATAGCCACCATCGAGTGCCATATCTGGATGATTCGCAGCTGCTTTTTGTGCTTTAGCACGCTTATCGGTATGCAGTAGCTTTCTGTTATGCAGATTTTCGCGCCTGCGAGGGCGAGCATTTGCCGCAGCATGAGCAGCATGTAGGATAACCCCATCTCGCTTTTCAATCCCAGCTTGCAGTAAAACTCACATTTTATGCTCGGGTCGCGCCGCTGCAGTTCCTCGGCAATGCGGCGGAAGTTCTCCGAGGGCGCGTCAGATTGTCGGCTGAGAAACACCGCCTTGTTCCGCACGGGGGTAAATAATTTCATAAAGAAATAGATAAATCTCATGCCGTATTTCAGCAAAATAAAGATTAAGTTTTTCACAAATTTCTTTCCTTTTTCGTAAAAGTAAAATTGACTTACGCTATTATACTACATAATTAAGGAATTTTCAACTCACAGCAGCAAAAAACTCTCCCGACAGCCGATATTACCCGATTGTAAGGAGAGTGGTAAATATTTATTTTATCCAAAGCTTTGCTCTTTCCAGACCGCTTTCAGTTTTTAGCCAGTTTTCTATTATCTGGATTTCAGATTTGGTGAGATTTTTTTTAGTATTTGCCGCCATTATGATATATTCCCCCTCGGAGTCAGTCATAATGCCACAACTGCAATTCGACAGCTTGGGGAAAATGCTCTCTGCGTCTTCTGCCATTTTATTAAAATCGAGCTTCGCCGCCGCACTGCTTTCCAATTGCTCCAGCTCCGACTTAGTTTCCTCAAGCTGCTTTTTCAGTTCTGAAATGGTATTTTCCTGCACAGCTATAGTTATTTTATCGCTGTTTTCATCATCGTTGTATGTAATAACCGCGTTCTGAGTGACATGCAGCTTGTATTCATTGATATTGTATTTTTCCAACTCTTTTTCAAGCATGGATATTGTTTCGTCTGAAATCGGAGTGCCCACCAGCGACACCGAAATTGTCTTTTTATTATTGTCAACCTTGCTTTGTACAAGCTGAGTGTCGCTGAACACAAACTCATTTTCAAGATAGTTCTCAATATTACGCTCCATATATGAATTGTACACGGTATAAGCGCCTATTATCACGCTGGGAATCACTGTAATTACTGTGATAGCCGCTATGATGCGATTGATTTTTCTCTGCTTTTCAGCGTTAAAGATATTATGCGTAGGCACTCTCAGTATCGTTGTAACCAATGCCGCAGACAATGCGATGAACAACGTATTTATCAAAAACAGATAGAACGCGCCGAAAATAAACTGCGGCTGCATAGTGGCAATTCCATAGCCTGTGGTGCAAAGCGGAGGCATTAAGGCTGTAGCAATGGCTACTCCGGGAATGACGTTGCCTTTTTTCTGCCGTGTGTTGCCGATAATGCCGGCAATTCCGCCAAACAGGGCGACCAATACATCCCACACAGTAGGACTGATTCGCGCAATCATCTCAGAAGTCGGGTCATCAAGCGGGGTAATAATGAAATACAGCGTTGAGGTGAGCAGGCTGATAATAACCTGCGTTCCAAAGCTTCCGACCGCCTTTCTGAGCATTCTCAGATCGCGAACCGCCAGCGAATATCCCATCGTAAGAATTCCGCTCATCAACGGTGATATAAGCATCGCGCCGATTATGACTGCTGTTGAGTTTACATTCAGACCTATGGAGGCTATGAGGATAGCCATCATAAGTATCCACATGTTCGAGCCGTGAATTACGGTATTTTCCTCCATCATCTCTTTAATATCACTATAGCTCATCATGTCGCCGCGTATATCAAAGAGATTGATAAAATAGTTTTTCACACCGATTAGTTTTTCGGATTTATTTTCGGTTTTTTTCATCTGCATTTCTGTCAGACCTTTCCTGCGTTACTCAGCGTTTAGCGTTTCCATTATAATATATACATACTTCATTTGCAACAACAAATTGAGATCAATCTGACAAACTGTAAAAGTGACATTTATTTATGAATTGATTTTATTATATTGATATGATATAATAAAAATGTAAAAGATTCAAACGAGGTGAATGCTATGTGTACAAAATCCGAATTAAAAATTGTTACAGATGAAATCAACAGTGAATTAGTTAAAATTCTTGGTGATAAAATCAGCAGAATTATACTTTTTGGCTCCTATGCACGCGGCGATTACACCTTAGAATCAGATGTAGATATTATGGTTATATTAAACTGCCCGAAAGATGAAGCCTTATCCTACCGAAAACAGATAAGCAGAGTTGCAAGCCGTGTGGGATTAAAAAATGATATTATGATTTCTCTTCTCATGCGTGACAAGGAAAGCTTCGACAGCCAAAAATCAATAATCCCGTTTTATCGTAATATAGACAGAGAGGGAGTATCTATTTATGAATAACAGGACAATAGAACTCGCTGAATATCGATTACAGCAGGCACATCATTGAAAATGCCGAATATTTCTACAATCAAGTTTCAAATTATATCATAAAAACAACCAAGTAACAAGAAAAAGCCGCCGATTGCAAAACCTTGCGGAATTGCAACCGGCGGCTGAAATTTCATAGATGATTTTAATTAAGCCGAAATTAAATTACTTAACCTCAACTGTTGCGCCTGCTTCCTTGAGCTTAGCTTCGATAGCAGCAGCATCGTCCTTGGAAACGCCTTCCTTGAGCGGGCTGGGAGCGCCGTCAACGAGAGCCTTAGCTTCCTTCAGACCGAGACCTGTAATCTCACGAACAACCTTGATAACAGCGATCTTGTTTGCGCCTGCATCCTTGAGCACAACGTCGAACTCTGTCTTCTCTTCTGCAGCAGCAGCACCGCCTGCAGCGGGAGCAGCAACAGCAACAGCAGCAGCAGCGGAAACGCCGAATTCTTCTTCGATAGCCTTAACAAGCTCGGAAAGCTCGAGAACTGTGAGAGCCTTAACTTCTTCAATAATGTTTGAGATCTTCTCAGACATGGTATTTTACCTCCCAAAATTATAATTTAATTAAAAATAAATGTACGTCAGATTACTCTGCTGCAGGAGCTTCTGCCTCTGCGCCCTCTGACTGCTTGTCTGCGATTGCCTTGATAGCAATTGCAAGACCCTGAATGGTAGCATTGAGACCGAATGCGAGCTGAGTAAGGAGAGTTTCCTTGGAAGGTGTCTTAGCGAGAACCTTAACCTCATCAGCATTCATTGCCTTGCCATCCATAAAACCTGCTTTGATTTCAAAGCCTGTCTTGCTGCCCTCAGCATACTCGTTGAGGATCTTTGCGGCAACGATGTAATCGCTGTCACATGTTGCGATAGCAGTTGTACCGTTGAGAACAGCGTCCTCAATCTCTACACCTGCATCAGCTGCAGCACGCTTAATGAGGGTGTTCTTTGCTACAGTGTAGACAACACCTGCTTCACGAAGCTGCTTACGGAGCTTTGTATCGTCGGCAACCGAGATACCGCTGTAATTAACGATAACACCTGCGACAGATGCCTTCATTCTTTCAGCGAGATCGGCAACCAAAGCCTGCTTCTGCTCCAATACTGCTTTACTTGGCATAATAGTTTCACCTCTGAAATTAAAATAAATTCACAGGAAACAAAAATGCCCGTGCTCAGTGTGACGAATTACCTTCACACAACCGAGGACGGACAGACAAATTCATAATTGATACTGCGCACAAGGCGCGAGCAAAATCTGAAAAGCTCTGTTTCCCTCGGCAGGCGATTTCAAAAAGAAATCGTTGGGCAAATATGCACCTGCTGTCTTCGGTAAAAACACCTTACGGTGCTTTACACAGCCTCATTATATTACCACATCTGATTTTATTTGTCAAGAGCAAAATTAATTTTTTTTAATTTTTTTTAATATAACAAAAATTTATAATTTGCAGAATTTTTTAGTGACCGCACTGTCAAATCAGCCGCAGTGCGGTCATTTTTGTATCAATACTGCTCAATCAGTCCGGGCTTGTCGGCGGGAACGAAGTCTATTTTACCCACGGAGATTCTCGCCGCCGCCACACGAATTCTTATCGGGTCGCCGACAGAGTATTTTCTGCCGCCTCGCATCCCCTTGAGCATGGCGAATCCGTCAAATTTGTAGCTGTCGCTCGGCAAATCCTCAATGCGGACATATCCCTCCGCGCTGTTTTCCAGTCGGACAAAGAAGCCGTTTTCGGTGACGGAGCAAATAGTCCCGTCAAAATCCTCGCCGATAAATTTCGACATGTATTCAGCCATGTAGCAATCCTCAGTGCGACGCTCGGCGTTGACCGCGCGAACCTCGTATTCAGAGGAAAGCTTGGCGGCTTCAGAGGCTTTGTGGTCGAATTTTTTTACGATTTCCGAGGTCTTTTCTCCCGCAACATACGCCGAAAGCACCCGGTGAATAAAGCTGTCGGGATAGCGGCGGATGGGCGAAGTGAAGTGGCAGTAATCCTCCAGCGCAAGTCCGAAGTGCCCCAAAGGGCTGTAATCGTAGCGAGCCTTTGACATGGCGCGCAGCATTACATTGGAAACTACCTGCTCATACTTAGTATCTTTGACCGCCAGCAGTATCGCGTCAACATCTGACGGCGAAGGATTGCTGCGCAGAGCGGTCGAATTTACGCCTATGATGCCCAAAAGCTGAGAAACCCTGTCGAGAGCCTCGGGATTCGGTGATTCATGTACGCGGTAAACAAACGGTATCTGAGCCTTTCGGGCGAGCATGGCGGCGGCGATGTTTGCGGAGATCATAAACTGCTCAATCATTTCCTCCGCCTGACCCGTTTCACGCGCTTTCAGACCAATACATACACCGTTTTCGTCCAGAACAAATTTCGATTCGGTCGATGTGAAATGCACGCTTCCCCGCTTGTCTGCGCTTGATTTTAAAATCTGATACAGCTCATAAGCATCAGAAATGGTATCGTGCACAGGTGCGTATTTTTCGAGAATATCGTCAGGTGCGGTGCCGTCGAGAATAGCGTTGACCTCGGAATAAACGCCGCGAACCTTGGAGTTTATAATTGTTTTGGCAAAGTTATAATCCAGCATTTTGCCCTGCTTGTCGAATGTCATAAACGCGCTGAACGCAAGCTTGTCGGTGTGGGCGTTGAGCGAGCATATGCCGTTGGAGATGGCTTCAGGATACATGGGGATCACACGGTCGGCAAAATATACCGATGTACCGCGAAGCAAGGCCTCCTTGTCAAGAGGACTTTCATCCTTGACATAATGCGACACGTCGGCTATATGCACCGACAGTTCAAAGCCGTCAGCGGTTTTTTTGACGCATATCGCGTCGTCGAGGTCCTTTGCGTCCGCACCGTCGATGGTGAAGATATTTTCCCCGCGCAGGTCGGTGCGCCCCTGCATATCGCTCTGCCTTATCGGCTGCGAGCCGATTTCTTCCGCACTGTCGAGCACCTCGCGTCCGAATTTCGACGGTATTCCAAAAGCGTCGATTATCGCGTCGGCGCAGATTCGGGCGCACTCGGCATTGCCGTATATTTTATCCACAGCGCAGGTCATGTCGCGTCCGTCCTTGGAGAGAAAGATTTTTGCCTGCACCTTGTCGCCGGCTCTCGCGCCGATTTTGTTTTTAGTGACCTCAACAGGCACCCTGTAATCTGTATCGGCGTGAAATTCCAGCTTGCCGCGAAATTTTTTAAGCGTACCCGTCACAAGTCTGCTTCCGTGCTCATAAATCCTCAGCACCTTGCCGCAGTAGCCCTTGACATCCATGCGGCGGGATATTATTACCCGGTCGCCCGGCAGAGAACCGCCGTTTTGCTCACAGGGAATATACACATCCTCGCCGCCGTCATCGGGCTGCATGAATGAAAAATATTTGGACATGGAGATGATTTTCCCCTTGATAAGCCCCGCTCCCTCGACGCTCTGAATGCCGCCCTTTTTGGATATTACGATTTCGCCCGCCTGTTCGATTGCGTTCAAATCCTTTATAAACTGAGTCATGTCTTTCAGACCAAGCTCTTTAAACAGCTTGTCCGCCTTTATGATTTTGCTTTTTTTGCGCAAAGCGTCAGCTATAAGCTTTTGATTTTCCGTCATATTAATAAATTCCCCCAATCTGTGTAGATGTAAAAGTTAATAATTTATATCTTTGTTTTTATTATTTTCAGTAATTTGCAAAAAAAATATGCGAAACAGAGGAACCTGCTTCGCATAAAAATCTGACCGTATGAAATCAGACGCCGAGATTGATGATGTTGATAACCAATACAAGCACAAAGAAAACGATCGCAATAATTTTTGTAAATTTTGCGAGCTTTGCATTGGTTGTCCTGCCCTCGTTTTTGCCGAGGTAGGAATCATAACCTGCGGAAGAAGAACCGCTGATAGCACCGGACAGTCCGTCATCATCTGATTGCTGGAAAAGAACCAGAATAATTATAATTAAAGCAAGAACCAAAAGTATGGCACTGATTATCCATTCGGGCATTGTAAGCATAACTGTAACACCTCCATAATAAAAAGCATTTATAAAAACTTTGCGGATTAACATTCCGCCTTTTGCATACCATTTAATTCTAGCACGAAAATATTCAATTTGCAATAGTTTTTTTGCTTTTTTATTTTTTGGCTCAAAAAAATATAGCCTTGTCAGGTATCGGCGAACGGGAGTATTTTGTAAATAATATCCGAACAAACTTTCAAATCCTTTATTTTTGGCAAATATGGTGGTATAATGAAAAATATTACAAATTTGAAAGGATTGTTACAAATCATGGACTATCAGGCAGAATCACTTAAAAAACATTACGAATGGAAGGGCAAGATTGAGGTCGTCACGCGCTGCCCGGTGGAGGACAGTGTGGATTTATCCCTTGCTTACACACCCGGCGTTGCCAAGCCCTGTCTCGAAATTCAGAAGGATATAAATAAAAGCTACGAGCTTACCCGCCGCTCCAATCTGGTTGCGGTAATCACTGACGGCTCGGCTGTGCTGGGACTGGGCAATATCGGACCCGAGGCGGGCATGCCTGTAATGGAGGGCAAATGCGCGCTTTTCAAAAAATTCGGCGATGTTGACGCTATTCCGCTTTGCATTCGCTCAAACGACGTCGATACTATAGTAAACACAGTCGCAATGATAGCCGGAAGCTTCGGCGGCATCAATCTGGAGGATATTTCGGCTCCCAGATGCTTTGAAATCGAACGCCGCCTTAAGGAAATCTGTGACATTCCCGTATTCCACGACGATCAACACGGTACGGCTGTGTGCTGCGCGGCGGCTATTATCAACGCATGCCGCCTGACGGGCAGAAAAATCTCCGACATCAGGCTGGTCGTCAACGGCGCGGGCGCGGCGGCTATTGCCGTGACCAAGCTGCTCATCACTCTGGGCGTCAGGGATGTAATTATGTGCGAAAAATTCGGCGTCATCTGCGAGGGGGACGATCGTCTTAACAGCGAGCAGGCATATATGGCGACAATTACAAACCGCGAGCACAGAACAGGCACTCTCGGCGATGTGATCAAAGGCGCGGATGTGTTCTTCGGTCTTTCCGCACCAAATGTGCTCACCGCTGAAATGGTTTCGTCCATGGCGGAGGGCGCAATGGTATTTGCCATGGCAAACCCCGTTCCCGAGATCATGCCTGATGTGGCCAAGGCGGCAGGTGCAGCCGTAGTGGGCACGGGACGCAGCGATTATCCTAATCAAATCAACAATGTGCTTGCATTCCCCGGCATTTTTCGCGGTGCGCTTGATGTCAGGGCGTCTGACATCAACGATGAAATGAAGATGGCTGCGGCTTATGCCATAGCAAATATCATCGAGGACAGTGAGCTTTCTGAGGAATACATTATTCCCAGCCCGCTGGACAAGCGCGTGGTGGAAAGAGTTTCAAAGGCTGTGGCAGAAGCTGCGGTTAAATCGGGTGTGGCGAGAATATGAAATTGGTAAAATCATCTGAAATTTGCAGATAAATTTTGTTATTTCCATATTTTGGCATGTAAGATTTATTACTTTTTTGTCCATTTTATTAAGTTTTTTAGGCTGTTGCGGTTGACAGATTCAGGAAAAGCTTGTATAATTTTAATTGTTGTTTTTTTGGCAACAAATGTTTATTAGACTTTAATCATTTTGAAAGAGAGGTTATTTATAAGATGAAATGCAGAAAGTTCGCTCTTTGTCTGGTAGCGGTTGCACTTATATTTTCCGTTTCGGTTACATCTGTACCTGAATATTTCTTAAATAATACCGTATCGGTTTCCGCAGCGACTTATTTAAAATTGAACTCATCAGGCACAGAGGTTAAAAATCTGCAGAATGATCTCATCTTGCTAGGATATATGAAGTCCGGCTCGGCAAGCGGAAAATTTGATACTGTGACCGAAAAGGCTGTCAAAAAGCTTCAGTCTGATTACGGTTTGACATCTGACGGCATTGCAGGTCCCGATACACTCAATCTGGTGGAGGGGCTGATAGACGGCACAGCAAAGGTCGTGCGGATTACGGGCTCTACAGTAAATGTGCGTTCGGGTGCCGGCACTTCTTACGGCAAGATAACTACCGTTAAAAAAGGAGAAAAATATACATATTCTTCTTATAAAAAGGTTAAGAATGTCAATTGGTATAAAATCAAGGTGGGCAGCAAGTCCGGATATGTCAGCGGTTCTTATGCCAAGGTGGTCAAGCTTGCACCTGTCAAACCTGCCACATCTGCCACTACCGGCAGGACAACCTCAGCCGGTTCTGATTCTACTGTTACTACAGTAAATACCACCACAAATAACAGTTCCAGTAATGCTACCAGCGGCAAACTGACTATTACGGGCAACAATGTAAATGTACGTATGGGACCCGGTACGTCATATCCTGTTGTAACCAAAGTTAATAAGGATAAAACCTATCAGTACACAAACGTAAAGAGCGTAAATGGAGTTAAGTGGTACTATATCAAGGTCAACGTACTGGTGAGAGGCTGGGTGTCGGGCAGCTATGTAAGTGTACAGTCACCCACCACAGCTCAAACCACAGCTACAACGGTTAATTCAAATCCGTCAAATAGTACAGAATCTACTTCCACAACTACGACGGCTAAAACAACCACTGTAACTACAGCTTCAAGTAATGATAATGTCCGTCAGGTGACAGTGGGCACAGTGACAGCTTCAAAGCTCAATGTCCGTGCGTCGGCAAGCACATCCGCCGCCGTCCTCGGCACTCTGAGCAAAGGGGATGACGTTGTAATAGTCACCAAGGGTACAAAGTGGCATAAGATCGAATTCGGTTCAGGCTACGGATATGTTTCGGCTGATTACATAAACAACATCCACACTGTAAATCAGGCTGTTTCGCTCAAATACAGAACGGATTATTATTATGTGAACAAGGGCAGCACGATAGATGTCAGCCTTTCCGTCAGCGGAGCAACAATCACTTACTCATCGTCTGATTCCAAATCCTGTCCGATTTCTGCTAAAGGTGTAGTTACAGGCAAGGTTGAGGGTCTGTATGAAATTACAGCTAAGAGCGGCTCAGCTTCTGCAACTACATGCGTCGTTGTACTCAGAGAGCCGTACAGCAACATTAAAGCTATGCAAATCAGCCAGAAAGGTACAAATTTCATTGCCGACTGGGAAGGCGGAGGAACGGTTATCGCCACAGGTGAAACCGTATTTTACCCATATCAGGACGTCTCTGGATTTTGGACCTTAGGCTATGGGCACGCTAAGACATCCACCGCAAGCAAGAGTTGGTCTGAAGAAAAGGCGATTGCTGAATTCAATAAGGATATTGAAAGCATGATAGGCGCGAAATACAAGATGACCGATGACAAGCCTTATCTCTCGGCAGAGGGCGCGTCCCTGCTCCTTAAAGCCGATCTCAACGACGGCACATATGTCAAGGCCGTGAGTGATTGGGCAGTGAGAAACGGCGTTAAGCTCAATCAGAATCAGTTCGATGCGCTGGTGTCATTCTGCTACAATCTCGGTCCTGCTTATTGGAACAACGATTCAAACCGCTTCTATCTTAAGTCTGCTATCATATCTCACCGTTCAGGTTCTGATGCTGATCCCGATCAGATTATTGAAGGCTTCTGCCGATACATCAAGTCAGGCGGAAAGAATTACAAGGGTCTGTGGTATCGCAGACGCAATGAGGCTGAAATGTTTATCGAGGGCGATTATGCTATCGATCGCGAAAATAAATTCAAACTTCCCTCAGACATTGTGTGGGCATAATCATATGATTTAAATTAAGATGCATTGGCATTCCAATATTTTGGAAACAATGCATCTTTTATTTTTTAATTCAATTGACCTAATATTTTATTATTTTATTGACAATTTTAATTGAATATGGTTAAATATAGATATAAATTAATCAAAATTTTTATTCTGGGGGATTTTCATAATGAATGTACAGCTTAATGACAGCGGTGTTCCCATTATAAGAGAAAAAACGCTTGCACAGAAAATCAAAGGATTTTTACTTTGGGTCATCCTTATTATCCTGACCATTGCGGCTGCGCTGCTTGTTTACCTTTGCGTGGCAGGTGCGAGCGAGATGAATGCGCTTACAACATTCAAGCAGATCAGCGACCACCCATATTATACTCTTGATTACGACGGCTATGATTATACCGACATGTTGAATAAAGAGCCGGAAAGCAACGATGAAATAGTTCAGCAATGCAAAAATAAGCTTTTTACCAAGCCTATTGCAATGATGCTTCCCGGAAACGCAAAAACTGAAAAAACGGTAAAGGGCTCTACGGCGTTTTTTGCCAAGACTTTTATTTACACTTATATGAAAGGCAGGATTTATAATTCCTATGATACTCCGATAGCAATGGTTATTTCCACTCCAAAATCCGGCTATAAGTCGTGGAATATAGTAGATATGGCCGATGTTGGTATAAAGTCGGGAGAAGATGTAAACCAGTGGTACACCAACGCTTTTCAGACTATGGCAGCAGCATACTGCGCTTCTGAGGGTATCAATCAGGAGGGACTCTCGGTTTCGCTTATTTCTTGCCCCGAGGCTGAGTGTGAGGATACAAATAAGGTCAATATCACTCCCTTTATGGCAGTAAGACTGCTTCTCGACCGTGCGGCAACTGTTCAGAATGCGGTGGACGTGCTCGATGATTACGATGTTATTTTCTCTGACGGAGCATATCATTTGTTTGTTTCCGAAAAGACAGGCAACAGCGCGGTAATTGAATATATCAATGGTGAGATGTCAGTAACATATTTGGATCGCAGTCGCCCCGGCAACAGTCATCAGGTCTGCACCAATAAATTGGAAAGCAGCAAAGCGTCAGTGAAAGATTTCGGTGATAAATATTCCGAGAATAATCTCTTTAGCTACTTTGATAACGCATTTTATAGCTTTGAACAAGGCGGCGGCGGCATGTCTCAGGATTATGCCTTGGTATTGATGAAAAAACAAAGCGAAAATTATAAAGAAATCGACGAGGAACATTACGGCACGAATAGATACGGCACACAGTATATTGTATTTTATGACCTCGACAAAATGCAAATGCAGATTATTATAGGCAACGACACTAAAAATCAGTCGTACACTTATGACCTTACAGTCTAAGCTTTTTTCCTTATAGCTCAAACTTCATTAAATAATAAAAAACGGAAACGTATTGCTTGATACTAATTTTCAATTAAAAAAGTACAAAAAAATCTTCGCAAAAAACTTGCGTATATGGTTTTTTGCGAAGATTTTTTGTCGTACTTTTATTGAAGATTAGTATTATACACTTTATTTTACAATCTCAATTTAGTCGAATAGAATATAGGACGATTACTTTTTAATATGCCTCCCAAGTATCGTAGTAATTACGAAGGCTATTTTCAATCTGACTTTGCAAGATCTCCGCATGTGATAGAAAAAGTTTTAATGAATAGCGTACATCTGTAAATAAAATGTAAACTTATAAAAATTTCCTTGACCGTAACCTAACGTAACGCTTTACAATGTAATTATCAGTTCATGAATTGAAATA
>JAQXFQ010000145.1 GCA_029005175.1 Bacillota bacterium | reverse complement strand
CAATTCGGACGGAATAAGAACGTTCAAGATGGTTGGCACGACTGTAACCAACTACACGCTTGAAGGCGACAAGGTAGTCCACGAAACTAACGGCACTGACGAATTTTGGTACTACTATAATGAGGGCGGAAATCTTGTAAGTTTTGAACTGAACGGAACAAGCTATTACTACGTCAAGAATCTGCAAGGCGACATCATAGCTATTACTGACGATTCGGGCAACAAAGTTGTTGAATATGTCTATAATTCATGGGGCAAGCTGATTTCAACAACAGGCTCATTGGCAAGCACTGTCGGAGTGAAGAACCCCTACCGCTATCGCGGTTATCGTTACGATATCGAAACAGGTTTCTACTACCTCCAGAGCAGATATTATGACCCTGAAATGAAACGTTTTATTAATGCGGATTCTTATGTTGATACAGGCGATACGATTCTTAGTACCAATATGTTTGCTTATTGCGAGAATAGTCCTATAATTTGTTTTGATTTTGATGGTATGGCAAAAAGTTATATTAAATCTACTCCTAGCAACATGCATATAACAGCAGAAGTCTCAGCTGCTATAAAAGAAAAAGGGGTATATAAAAAAAGTACTTTTATGAAAAAAGTTTCATGTGAATATAATATTACAAAATATTATTATTTAATTAGTAAAAAGAAAGGCTTTTTTGGTGATACCCATTATACTGTAGTAATATATAGTGTTAAAACCATGACTCATCTTAAATGGATAAGTTATTTGACTCAAACATATAAGGGGTATTTTAATTATTTAAAAAATAATGATTATATAAGTGAATTTTTTTCAGTTTTTTGTGAAGCAACGGGATATAATAAAGTTAATCTTTTCTTTAATTTAATTAATGAGGCTATCAAGTTAAAATTAATTGGACCTAAAGAAGTATTATTATATTATAAAGCTGCTAAAAAATCTAAATATAGTACCGTAACTTTAGTTAAATCATATTCTGTTGTTGGTTATACTATTAACAAACGTGGAAAAACTAAAAATTATACATATGTTGGAGGTAAGACATACTATTGATTCGAAAATATTATGAATTTATTACTTGTCTATTGATTGTGATGTTGTTAATTTCTTGTGCAGATTTTGAAGATATAAAACCCTACTCTGAGTATTATCTTTCAGTTGATAAATTAGAATACTCATTTACAGAAATAGTTGAACCTCATACAGATGAGTGGGGATTAGATTATCAGTTTCAAACATTAGATGAACTTTCAATAGATGATGATAAAAATTACAAAGTGGCTTTTGATTTGATGATGATGACCAAATATGTTCCATTAACAGAAAAAGAAGCAAGTGACATATTTAAACCTATTGATAATAACGGTATAGCTAATCAAATAATTGATTCAGCTAACATTGTTTTTCAAATAGTAATATCTCCAATATATTTTGGTAAAATTGCAGAAGGCGATTATTATTGTGCAAATGTCATAATAGAAAATGATATAGCGTACATTGCTGTTTATAGAAATTTAAAAAATAAAAATTATATTACAATTTACCAAGCTGTTAATTCAGAACCAGTAATCTATTTGTCACAACAAATAGATAAATTATGTCAAAATTCTGTTAATATGGTAGAATAGCTATTAACCTATTAAAAGTTACAATAATTATGGGAGAGCTATTACTTAAATTTATAACTCTCCCATAGTTTAAGTTTTTAATTTACTATTTCGTTTGGGAAGATGGCAGACAGCTTGCCGGAATAGAAACGGCCAGCGGAGACGGAATATTCTACCTGTACAATTCGGACGGAATAAGAACGTTCAAGATGGTAGGCACGACTGTAACCAACTACACGCTTGAGGGCGACAAGGTAGTCCACGAAACTAACGGCACTGACGAACTTTGGTACTACTATGATGAGGGCGGAAATCTTGTAAGTTTTGAATTAAACGGAACAAGTTACTATTACGTCAAGAATCTGCAAGGCGATATAATAGCTAAAGCGATTTTAGCTATAAATTGGTGTTTGTTTGGTGTTTACTGCATCTAAAAATATACCATATTGAGCAATCAATTCATGATATTAAATCTGCAAAAATGCCTGAAATTCGGCGTTTTTGGCGATATGCGAATATCTGTAAAAGGCACAGCTGCTATTTCAAGTCCCGTCACTCGCACCAATTATTTAAACTCACAAGCACCTAGAAATGGGCGTTTGTGAGTTTTCTTTTTGTGCCGAAATTTTCGTATATGTTTTTTGTGAAGATTTTTGTCATACTTTTATTGAAGATTTAATTTTTTATTATATGAATTAGATGTTGAAATTGTAACATTTTAAGGTTAAAATATATATGGAAACGCTGAATAAAGGCGAAGCCGTCGATTCCACACCGCGAAAATCCGTCACCGGGCGGTGTGTGAACCTAATTATTCAGCATTTATATAGTAAGGTATAATTCAATTATTTAAATTAAATGCAAAAATTCATAGCATGACGCAGAGAGGACGGAGATAAATCTATGCAGCAGGACGCTTTCACTGCAGGAGTACAGCCTGACGGACTAAAAAATAAAAGTGACATTAAGGTGCTTGTGTGCTTTGTGCTCAGCCATTACAGCCAGCCTCTCACGCGCAAAGACCTGACCGACATATTCCTTGACCGGGGACTTGCCAATTACTTTGAGGCTAATGACGCAATATCCTCGCTGCTCAAGCACAACAATCTTACCGAAAACCCTGATGATAATTCGCTTCATATCACCGACAGCGGCAGATTTATCGCCGATACGCTGTATGACGCGTTGCCCGTGACTGTTAGAGAAAAATCATTGGACGCTACATCCAAACTGCTCAATCGCAGACATTCCAGTCAGCTGAATAAAACCCGAATCGACGCCTGCGACAAGGGATATAATGTCACATGTACCATAAACGACGGCACTATGGATACTATGAGCGTTTCAGTCTATGTGCCTACCTATAATTACGCCGCACTGGTGCGCGACAGATTTCTCGATGACCCCGAAACGCTCTACCGCGCGGTTATGGCGCAGCTTACCGATACGCCTGAAATCGCACCGAAGCAGAAAAAAAAGTGAATGCCGCTCCGGTAACATAGGAAACAAATGTGGAATTGCAAAAATCCCCTTGTAATTTGTGCGGGTGTGTGTTACAATAGTCATACTGATAAAGCATAAATACCAGCAAGGAGAATAATCAAATGAAATTAACTAAAAGATTTGCCGCACTCGGCGCAGCAGTGCTGACAGTGTGCCTTATGTTTACATCATGTACAGGTCAGTTGGAAAACACAGGCGTTGCGGATGAAAAAAATATGAAAATCGCAAGTGCCGAGGATCTCGAGGGCAAGGCAGTTGCAGTGCAGCTTCGTTCGGAAGCCGACGCCATTGTGTCAAAAAATCTGACCGAATATCCCAAGCGTTATGAGAATATGAGCAATGCGGCAAAGGATTTGGCGGACAAAAAGGTTGCCGCGCTGGTTGTTGATTCAAATTATGCTAAGAAGCTGGTTGCCGACAACGAAACTCTCCAAATAGTCAAAGGCGAGGTGGCTGCGGTTGAATATAAGTTTGCAGTGCGTAAATCCGAAAACAGCGGTAAGCTTGTCGAGCAGTTTAACAAGCAGATAGCTGCGCTCGGGGAATCCGATAAAATGAACGCAATAATCAAAGCCGAATTGCAGAGCGGTGAGGATACGTCTGTTGCCAAGGAAGAAGGCAAGGAACTTAAAAAGGCTCTTACACTGGTGGCTGACCCTTATTTCAAACCTTTTATTTATAATAATGAAAAGTCGGTTGAGGGGTTCTTTGTCACGGTTGCGGATGAAATTGCCTATGCATACGGCGCAAGTCTTACTGTGAAGAAGGTTCAGCCTGACAGCGAGTTAAGTGCGCTTGAAACTGAGGAAAATGCGTTTGCTGTTGTGAGCGGTGAGATTGACGCGGAAAAATACGATGTAACCGATACTTTTTATACTTCTAAGCTTGTGATAGTGACACGTAAGGCTGAGTCTAAATAATTTTGCCGGAAAATATAGATCCGCCGATATTGTGATGTGGTAGTATACTACAACAAATTCATACTGTCGGCGGATATTTTTTGTCACTCTGTAAAAATTGGTTAAAAGTTGATATTTTTAAAAAAATCACTTGACAAAGCAGCTTTCAAAGTGTATAATCTAATACGCTGTTAAATACGCGGGTGTAGTTCAATGGTAGAACTCCAGCCTTCCAAGCTGGTCGCGTGGGTTCGATTCCCATCACCCGCTCCAGCATCGTATTTCAGCGGTGCTTTCACTTAATGCGCCAGTAGCTCAGTTGGATAGAGCAACTGCCTTCTAAGCAGTAGGTCGGGGGTTCGAGCCCCTCCTGGCGCGCCATATATGGTGGTATTAGCGCAGTTGGTTAGCGTGCCAGATTGTGGCTCTGGAGGTCATCGGTTCGACTCCGATATACCACCCCACAGATTAAATCGGCGTGAATATTTCGCGTGATTTATTCGCGCCGATGTATCTCTTTTTACTTGCCGCTGTATTTATTGGGGTGTCGCCAAGCGGTAAGGCAACGGATTTTGATTCCGTCACGTCGCTGGTTCGAATCCAGCCATCCCAGCCAGCGAGTTTGCTGCCTGAGGAATTTTATTCTGGCGGCAAGCTCCATATGATCCATTAGCTCAGTTGGCAGAGCACTTGACTTTTAATCAAGGTGTCCGGAGTTCGAATCTCCGATGGGTCACCAATCAGACTGATATTTCATTTGAAATGTCAGTCTGATTTTTTTTGCCGATTTTTGGCGATTGCTCAGTATGAGGTTTTAACAGGTTATGAACTTTTTCTTGATAAAATATAAAATTTAAAATATTCAATATTTAGCTTGACATAACAAAATGAAAGGCGTATCATAATGATAAATAAATCTTTGTCTATGAGGGGTTGGCTTTATTATGAGTGATCAGGTTAATGCTGAACGCGCGGGCAGATTAAGCGCGCGTACACTTGTGCTGACTGTGTTTTTTTCCGCGCTGTTTCTTGTTGCGGTAGCAGTGCTTGTGGTAGGAGCGTCAGGCGGCGATAATCCCGTAAGCGGCAGTGATGCAGTATCTAACTCCAATAATGTCGTTGAAGATGACAACGATAAAGATACTCAGACGGAGAATGAAAATCAGACCGCGGAGGAAGACGTAAGTTCAAGTGATTACGAGTACTATACGTCGATACCAATGATAACAGTCAAAACAAGTAAGGCGGCAGGCTCTGAATTTACTTTCTCTTTATATTCTAATGCTGTATGCGTTGACTGGGGCGACGGAAAACGTGAAATATGTCATGCGGAAGCGGATGGCACGGTTACGGGCAAGTTAAAGGGCAGCACAGTAAAAATTTACACGAGCAGGTATGAAGAGTTGATAATGTTTGATTGTTCGGGACAGCAGGTTAACGATATAGACCTGTCAAACTGCAAGAAAACATTACAACTGTTGTTTTTGTCTGATAACAAGCTCACATCTCTGAATGTTTCGGGATTTGAAAGTATTACTGTTCTGGATTGCTCAAATAACAATCTCAAATCACTTGATATCAGCAATATGCCCTATCTGATGAACCTTATGATTGATGGCAATGAATCTTTGTCAGCTAAGAATGTAAAGCTTTGGACTTCCGATCCGATAAAAATTCAATCAGAGGTTAATGTTAATGACATTATAAGCCTTTCAAAATTTGATTATAATTTGGATGATGACGGCGGCTGTACATTTAAATGGTACGATAATTCCACCAAAAAGGAAGTTGAAGTTGCAAGTGACGGCTATTGCACATTTGAATTTGACGAAACGCTGAAGGGAAAATCGCTGTATTGCGAAATCACTCAGCCGACGCTTAAAATCAGCGTAAAGACCTCTGTTGTAAAGGTTGTCGCCGAGAAGCTTCCGCAGGAGGGTGGAACTGATTTTGTCAATAAAACCACTCCCTCTGATGATTTGGCAGTAAAGGACGGCGATGGCAAAGATGTGGCTGCGGGCGATTTCAAGGTGGTTATCGCAAGTCTGGCCGACAATGAGAAGGACGCTGTAATTGCCGCGGTCAAGAAAGTGAATACCGCTTTTGACGAAAAAAAGAACGGCTATTCTCTTTACGATATATCGCTGCAGTCACTTGACGGAGAGGAGCTTACCATATCCAAGGGAAGCGTGAGGGTGACGCTTGCTTATCCGACGGGTAAATTTGAAGACGGCAAGAGCTATAGTGATTATAATTATACCGTATATCACTACAACAGTAAGGGCGTTGCAGAAAAGGTCAAGAATATATCCTGTGAGCCTGACGGAATCAGCTTCAACGCAAGCTCTTTCAGCCCGTATATGCTTACATGGACGCCAAAGACCTCGGGCGGCAGCACCACAGATTCTCCCACAACAGGCGAGAATATAATTATGACAGCGGCGGCGATTTATGTGGCTTTGTTCTCCTTTGGAATGATAGGAGTGACGCTGATTAAGATAAAAATGTCGCGCGGCCGTCGTGAGGATGCATGATTTAACAATAAGTAAAATTAATCAAAAAAAACTCATGGTAATATTTCAAGTTACCGTGAGTTTTTTGCATTAAACAGGACAAAATGCTATTATGTATATGGTCAATAATAGTAATGTGTGGGATTCCTTACATAAAAATCAATGGCTCTATTGAAAAATTCTCATAAGTATAGTATATTATGAATTGGCAAAAATGATGGATATGCTGATAAATCATAATTTATCATAGAGTACGCAACGCCGGGAATCCAAGGGGACTGGTCCTCTTGGCAGGGTCAAGGGGCAGCGCCCATTGTGGGGTCGTAGGGGCAACGCCCCTAC
>JAQXFQ010000144.1 GCA_029005175.1 Bacillota bacterium | reverse complement strand
CTTCGTGGGGTCGTAGGGGCAAAGCCCCTACAAAACCAAAGTGCAAGAACAACCAGCAATAGGAAAAATGCGAAGCCAATATAAAACCAACGAGAAAATCGAAGATTTGCGAGTGGACGTCACGCAGATAAATTATGATTTATCTTCCTTATTTCTTGATTCAATTTCTTTCTGCAATTCATCTATCTCGGCCTGAAGCCGACAAAGCTCCTGTGAAACGGGGTCGGTGTAGTGAATTTGGTCAAGCTCACAGGTGGGCTTTTGCCCCGCAATTCGCACCACTCTGGCAGGAACTCCAACAGCCGTCGCATTCTCCGGCACTGGATTGAGCACTACGGCGCCCGCCGCAATTCGGGCATTATCCCCCACCTTAAAGGGACCCAGCACCTTTGCCCCCGAGCCTATCAAAACATTTTTGCCTATAGTCGGGTGACGCTTACCTGTATCCTTGCCCGTACCGCCAAGTGTCACGCCCTGATAAATCGTGCAGCCGTCGCCCACCTCGGCAGTTTCTCCTATAACCACGCCCATACCGTGGTCTATCAGCACGCCTCTACCGATTTTAGCGGCGGGGTGAATTTCTATGCCTGTTTTTCGCTTTGCTCTCTCGCTTATCCATCTGGCAAGGAATTTTAAATTATGGTTAAAACACCAATTCGCCCGACGATGCGCCATCAACGCCTTATACCCGGGATAAAGAAGGCGCACCTCAATTGCGCTGCGTGCGGCAGGGTCACGCTCCATAATTGCGTTAATAAGATCCTTTCTGTAACTGGACAAACAAAATCAGCTCCTTAATTATTTTATCAGCTGCTCAAAAAGCGACAATTCCGCCGCCAGTGCCGATATAACGGCTCCACTTTCAAGACGTGCCGGATATGTCTTGACAAGTGCCTTTTGATACTCATTTGACAGCAAGTCTATACTGTGAATATAATCTTCATTGATACCGCTTTTTTGACAAATCAATTTAATAAGCTGCATGCGAAGCTCGTTGACTATCTCGCCGGCATGTATTATTGAACCGCCTGCGACTGCTCTCTTGGCCAGCGACACGCGGCCGTATATATACTCCCACAATTCGTCATCGCTCTGCTCCGGCTGAGTCTCCTCCGCACTCATTTGCTCATCTATCGTAAAATCATCAAAATCCTCTCCGACCATCTTACCTTCTTCTACAGAATCCGGCAAAGGCGCAACAGGCGGTATGGCAATAAGCTGCGGCTCAGGTTTTGGCTCAGGTTGCGGCTCAGGTTGCGGCTCTGGCTTCAATGGCTCATCGCAAGCGTCAAAATCATCCTCCAAATCATTGGTGTTATCGTCAGGCTCTTCAGGCAGATCCTTTACAGGGTCGCTCATATATTTGTCGGCACCGGCATACGCATTACGCGCCGCTCCGTTCTGATCCAGATACGATACCCACCAGTCCGCGTCGGGGAGATTATTTTCTCCGCACACGACCACTTCAGCATTGACCTGATTTTCAAAAATATATTTTTTTATTATTCTCCCATCAGCTTCCTTGTAATCAAATGAAACCGGAGAGAGGAATTCGCTTATAAGGAAATTAATATCTCCGTAAATTTTTGACATGGCAGAATCGTCAGCACAGCCCAGCGCCACATGAATATCCGACGGCGGACAATGCGCGCTGCCTATAAGAACAAACGAGGTCACACCCTCTATTCTGCGAACCATGACGTTCAGCTTTTTGAGCATATCTTCGCGTGCTTTAAGTATTGTACTCATAAATTTTCACATTCCTTTCATAAACAAAAAACCTCCGCAGCATCCTACAAGGACGCAACGGAGGCGAAATAAATTCCACGGTTCCACTCCTGTTTCACCCGCAGCCTCAAATAACGAAAGGCAACAGGTCTTGCAAGCCTTAACGCGGCTTTTAATGCTTCGTGCGCAGATACTCTGCATGCTGCCCCTGCAGCATAAATTTCCCCGCGCCTGCGAAATGAAGGGTGCATTCGTCCTGCCGCGGTACAAAAGATGCTTACAGCCGATGACATCTAATCTCTGGTGTCCTTGCGATAGAATTACTTATCCCTCTGCGCATTTAACTGCTCTTGAATTGTCATGTAATCATTATATGACATCCGCCCTGATTTTGCAACCATTATTTTAAGGAATCGGCGAATTAATTTGATTTGACCGAGGACATATACCGCTCTGCCTCACCACGAGTGAGGTTGAATGCGCTTACCGGCTTTTCAACAACCATTTCATCAGATGCATCCATAGAATGCAGAATCGAAATTATTGCACGAACGCCCTGTTTGCGGTCTTCTTTGCGGCGTGGAATCGACGGCTTAGCCTTTATTCAGCGTATCCTTAATCAACGTGCTGCTGTTGTGGCGGTTATCCTGCGCGCCGCAGTGGTACCGCCCGACGATTTATTCTTGGCAGTAGTGGATGAAGTGAATGAGGTCGCTGAAGCTGCTGTTGTCGTAGTAGTTTTCTTGGTGGTCGCATTTGAATTTGCTATACCCTCAATGCTCCAAATATATATACCGACGATTTTCTTTTTGTTGCTCTCATAGGTCATATCATCATCATAAATAAATGCGGTAAGTTTCTGTGCATTAACCTTCAGATTTGCTGCCAGAACCTCTGTCGATGCATTGAGCTTCTGAGTTTTGTATGAGCCGTTTATCGGTATGGTTATCTGCTTCATGTCATAGCTCATTATCTCAGCCGCTTCTGTAGCAAGTCCCACCAATTCGCCCTTGGTAAAATCGGTAGTTACATATTCGAGACATGAGTAGCCTATGCCTATAAGATCCATATATCCCAGACCTTTAAGTTCCTCAACTATTTGCTTGAGTACCTTTTTCTGGCGATCTGTACGTCCAAAGTCGGAGTCGATCTTTCTGATTCTGGCATAGTTGAGAGCTTCACCGCCATTCATATAATATGTGCCGGCGCCCTTTTGGTATCTCGGAAACAATCCGTAGGTTTTATTGCTGCACATATAGCGGGCTTCCGCGGCGGTTACGGTCATCTTAATTCCGCCGTGACCGTTTAGCTTTCCTATTTGGTTTACAACCGATCTGAACGCAGTAAAGTCAACGATAATATATTTATCGATAGTAATACCCAGATTTGCCTCAATAGTGGCTTTGAGAAGCTCCGCTCCTCCTACGGCATATGCGGCATTCAGCTTTGCGCCGTATTTACCGGGTATCTTGACATAAAGGTCACGCAAAAACGAGGTGAGCTTTATTTTCTTATGCTTGCGGTCTATCGTGACCATCATCATAGCGTCGCTTCGTCCCAAGTCTGTTTTGTTTCGCCTGTCGCTGCCTATAAGCAATACATTTTCTATATCCGCGTCAAACATAACCGCATCGGGCAGCTCCAGTCCTGAGTCATCCACCTGAGCCGCCTGAGCAGCAGCTTCGGCGTCAGCCGCCGCATTCTGCTGCTGAAGCTGATATGCCTGAGCCTTTTTCTGAGCGTCGCTGACGAAATTCATTCTGTTAAGAAGCAGGTTCACGCCCATGCCCAGGCACATTATAAACACCATAAAGAGGCTCATAGCCGTAAGGGACGCCTTTTTCCACATGCGCATAGGCTTTTTATTGTGAGTTTTGCGTTTGCGAGAGCCGTAATTTATATCATTTGCGTTTTCGCCCGAAATTTTCGGCACAAAATACTCCACATTTCTCACGGCGCTGCCGCCCTTTACTTTCTCACGCTCAATCCTTGACGCGCCGGAACGGCTGCGGTCATACCGCTCACTGAATTCCTTTTCCTGCCTTGATTTGCGTGTCGCCATCTCGCGCAGAGTATCGGTCAGAGGCGGCTGCTCGCCCTCAGCCAGCGGTCTGCGGCGATTGCGCTGACGGTTTCTGAACCGCCTTGCCGCGCCGGAGCCTTCAGCGCTCTCACGCTGTGTCCTAAGCTCTTCATAAAGAGCGGTATCGCGCTCACGGCGGTAATCGCTGTAAGATTTAGTTTCTTCTGCGGCGGGCTTTGGTTCAGGCTCTTTGCGCTCAGCCTGTTTGCGGCTTACACCGCGCTCTACATATGTATGCGGCGGACGTGCGGAGGCATTGAATTCCCTCGCGCTTTCCGCCAATCTTTCACGTTCATTCATATCCATAGCCTTTTTCCTCCTTCTGTCAAAATTCCGACAATTCCTCAATCCGGCTCGTTATCATCGTCATAATCGCCATTATACTCCTCTTTATATATAAGGCTGCAAATATATTCGTATATTTCACGCGTAATATCAAGATTTTTTTTCAGCGTTTCAATATTGGGTTCTTCCGGGTCATCGGCAGGATAGCGGCATTCGATGTAATATCTGTTGAGCTTTGAGATATGCGCCATAAACCTTATAAACTCGGGATTAAACTTGGAAGCCTGGCGCACCAGCCACGAAAGGTTATGACCGTCAAAATTCCGTCCGGTTTCAAACAAAAGATATGCTTTGACGGATTTTTCAATAGTCTGCTGACAGTGAAATCCCGCCGCCTTAAGGCAGGTTTCATCGTCCGTCAATATTGCCGCCGCCGCGAGATCCTCACTGGCGAACTCCATCCACTCAAAATAATGCCTGCTGTCCCTCTGTCCTCGTCTATTCCGACTCATAAAGCACAACACCGCCGTTCATTATGCCGCGATAGGCAAAGCTGTATTTATCCTCCAGCAAAGAATTCCAATGGTCATAGTTGTACACCAGCACATCAAAGGGCACTTCACAATCAAGAGCGAGGTATATCTGCTGCTCGGTCTTGGAGCAATCGTGCCCCCTGATAATAACGCACAGCTTAAACGAAGCAAGCTCACCCGAAACGGTGTATTTGCGGTTAAATATGATAATGCGCACAGGGTGGACTATCTCCGCAATCTGCTCGCAAAGGGTAGTAATACGATCATCGTATTCCATTGAAGCTTCCTCCTTTACTCATAAAATAGTATAAATCTTTCCATATAAATTATAATGATTTATGATACTTAATTCAATCCCCTATCTGTAAAAAATTGATTAATGCAGATACTTCACAATCCTACAAGACCTCTGATGAATATATCACGTCAAAACGGCGAATAATACCTTTGCAGACAAGTTTTTGCCTTATGATAAATGAAAGGATGCAGCATTATGAAAAGAATAACCATCAATTCACCCCGCAGACATGGGCGAAACTCACGCAGCAAGTTTACATCGGCAGTATTGTGCACGGCGGCTGTGGCAATAGCACTCTGCGCGGCGGTTGTGAGAATGCGCAAGGACAACAGGGGGCTTGTCGACAACACTTCATCGGAAAACACCTCCTCAAGCGCATTATCATCTCAGACACAATCCACAACCTCATCCGACACCGCCGGACAGACCAAGGCGTCCTCCGCGACGTCATCGCCTGCCAATTCTACCCAGCCTGCGGCGAATCCCGCCAACACCACACCCGACGCCTCGGCAGACGAATACGAATTCTTTGAGGACAGCGAGCAGACCTTGGCTATCCAGACCGCGACCGTTCCCGGTAATTACGTTCGTGCAGTAGGCGGCGCCATTACCAAGGATTTTAATATGACGGGGCTTGTCTATTCACGCACCATGGGCGATTGGAGAGTACACAACGGACTGGATATTTCCGCGAACAAGGGCGAGATAGTCAAATCCGTTGCCGAGGGCACAGTTGCGGGAATAAGTGCCGATCCGATGTACGGCACCACTGTCACGGTCAATCAGAACGACGGCTTGATGGTATATTACCGAGGATTGAGCAGTGACACCGCCGTAAGCGTCGGCGATAAAATCTCGGCAGGCACGACTATAGGCACAATAGGAGAGATACCCTGCGAGAGCGGCGACGGCACCCACCTGCACCTAGAAATTAAGCGCGACAACAAATTCCTCAACCCCGCAGAAACCTTCGGATACAAGTAATACCAACGCAGAAAACGGACGCAGCATAATTGCCGCGTCCGTTTTTGGCGTATTTCGACTATCTTTTTATCCGTTTCTGCGCCGGTCTATGGATTCCTTTATCTGACCGTAGGTCACGCCGTATTTGCGGGCGATGTCCTTTGCATAGCTTTGTCCGCAGGGCGGCGCGAGGAATACCTTATAGGAG